>NZ_BDGM02000004.1:0-169775 GCF_001748485.2 Tepidibacillus sp. HK-1
CTTTGCCGCCGGCTTCCTTCAGATTCCACCTCACGATGGACACCCTTGCCTTAGGCTAATGGTTGGTTGCTACATACCCCCATAACGGACTTTCACCGTCTAGTTAATCGCCATGCGTGGCGCACTAACAATAGCAAGAACACTGATAAGAACGAAGAAAAGAGCAATAATGTAAAAAACAATCTTACGTCAAGCATCGAACGAAATGGTTTCATTTATCAATTTGAATTACTAGTCTTTAATAATGGCAATGGCAATTCTGATAAAGCCAAAGGAAAAGGGAAGAAAGCACAAGATAATGCCCTATATGGAGAAGGTTTTGAAGAAACTGAACCATTTTATCTGATTGACCGTCCAGGGTATCTCCTTGAGCCACAAAGCAAGGTTCAGTATACCTATGACGCCGTTGGAAACCGTTTATCCATGACTAACGATCAAGGAACCATCCAGTATAAGTACAATGCTGCTGACCAGTTAATACAAGCAGGAGACAATAAATATTCCTATGATGGAGCAGGTAATCTCATCCAAGAAAATGGAGATAGAGGGGAGATTCAATACCTTTACAACGGAGCCAACCAACTAACGGAAGTCCTCTATCAAGATGAAAGCTATGCCAAATACCAATATGATGCGATGGGGAGAAAAATCTACCGAGAAGAAGCAACATGGGATTACACCCAAGAACCAGGAGAAGGACAATTCAAAGAAAACAATGGCAAAGGCCAAGAAAAAAGAAACGAAAAAGCACAAACGAACGGAAAAGGAAATGGTTCATCAAAGAACAATGGAAAGGGCAATGGCTATTCCAAATATAACAACCCTGGTCAAGGCCTAAAACTAGGGATCTACAAAAATGGCCAATACCCGAATCGATTAGACATCACCAAGACCCGTTACCAGTATGAAGGACTAAGTAACCTTCTTCTCAAAGAATATGGAGATAAGGGCTCTCCCTATGCCGAATATTACCTAGGGTCAATGAATCAAGTGGTCTCAAGAAAAATGTTTGGCTTACACGGATTAGCAGAACCTGGCCACGATCCTGAACTAAAAACCACTGGTGGCCTGATGTATTATCAGTATGATGGTTTAAATACAGTAAGTGAACTAACCGATCGTCATGGAGACATCATCGAAAGATATCGCTATGATGCCTTTGGCGGCATCTTCACAGGAATCACCGCACCATACAACAGAATCGCTTTTACAGGACAAGAATATGATGAAAAAACAGGACTGATCGACCTAAATGCAAGAATGTACAATCCAGTGGTAGGCCGATTCATGAGTGCAGACACCTACCCAGGAACATTAGCTAATCCATTAAGCCAAAATCGATACGCCTATGTCATGAACAACCCCATCAACATGTGGGACCCAACCGGACATGTTCCAGAGTGGGTAAGGAATAGATCCTCACACTATTCTGAAAGTGAAAGTAGTTCAAGATTAGTTGTGAATTTCTGGGATTTCATTGATTATTACTCGAGAGATACAGGTTGGCAATTGCAACGAAAAGAAAGGGATCAAAAATACTACTATGAATATTATAAAAAAAGCGTATATGAACAATGGGACTATGTACACCATCGAGTAGTATGGGATAAAATAGTTGACGAAGAGACAGGATCAGAGGACCTATTACTAGACTCTTACAATTATGAACTAGTCGAATACTCAGATCTAAACATTTATCATTATGTAAACAAAATATCTGCAAGAGATATGGCTCTTGCTAGGAAAGAACAAATAGAAATAACATATGGTAAACCACCTGCCAATACCAAACCATCATTTCTATTAGCACAGTAAATGGTAGAGTAACTGAAGGAAATAAGGTGCTTTTACAATATACCAGTATGGCACCAAACGAAAAGCAAAAAGCGCAAACAAAAATAATACAATCGCAACTAAGTAAAATCCTAGGGACAGAATTACTAGTAGATGGATGGTATGGAAACGAAACAAAAAGCGGGGTCATTAAACTTCAAGATAAATTCAATCTAGCTGAAACAGGAGTAGTCGACAGTCAAACATTATATCAGATAGAGATGGCGACTACATTTAAAAATGTCCCAAGATTTAGAATGGAAGCCGATGGCATTGTAAGAAAGTATGGAACAATTTATACACAATATTATAAGAATTTATATTCATCCTATGGCAGTGAGGCTGTTCCTGAAGAAATTCGTCCAGAAATTTATGGTGGAAACGTACAAAATGATGAGCTAGGAAATTTTATAGTTGATTCAGTACTATTCGGTGTTGGTTCTATAGGAAAACAAGCTGTAAAAAGTGGATTAAAAGCAATAGGTAGCTTAACTAAAAAAGTCACATCATCTTTTAAAGAATTTATTAAGTCTTTAGATGATATTATCAAAAAGGGTGCGGGGAAGAGTGTTGATCCAAATAAGCTTAACCATATATTTGGAAAATCTGAGCATAATCTTGGAGGTTTATTGAAAAAATATGGTGGCGACCAGACAAAAGCATTTAATGCTTTGGAGAGTGCTACGCAAAAATATGTAAACACAAACAATGTTACAGGTAATTTTAAAGATATTGTCGTTAATGTTAATGGTGTGAATGTCACTGTAAGAGGAACTGTAATAGATGGGCAGGTCAAAATTGGAACCGCCTTTATTCCTTGATGAAAGGGGATGCTGATTTATGACATATGAGAACCTTGAAAGAAAATTAATGGAAATGTTATTAGCTGGTAATAATGATGTACTAATCCGACTTAGAGAGCAGTACAAATCATCCAAAGTCATATCAAGAGAGCATTCTGATGTTGGTTTTTTTACTACATTTCTACAACAAGATAGAAATGATTTGTGCATAGATGGAAAGTCATTTCAAATTGGTGATGTTGACGGAAGTGTAAACGGAATTGATGGAGCAGTTGGATTTGTACTCTACATTAAAAATGGCTTCATTTCCATGCTGGAGGGATATACAAATGCAATTGATAAATGGCCTGAGGTTGATGATGAAATAGTGCTAACGTATGATTCAGGAAATGAAAGAGATGTTGAACGACTCAAGAGAAAATGGGCATAGGAGTCGAGCTTGACCCTTATATGCTCTTTGGACAAGTGTAAAGCGTACGTTTATAGAGACCTTCGAAATTGTTTCATAAGTCTGTTTTTGGGTTAGGACAGACACCTAAAAGTGTACCTTACCCAGTTTGGTTGGGCTTAATATCTATGCTATCGGGGTCAGCAATGACCCCGATATGTTCCTTGACAAATGCGGATTTCTGTATAGCACAACCCCGGTTGTGACTCCATGGATGCAAATCCGACCCCGAAGGAATTTGTCCTCCGACCCGAATTGCGGGGCGGTGTGAGCCGGAGCGGGGAAGCTTTGCGACCCCGGCGCTTTAACCTGCATCATTTTCGACCCCATGGTTCACCCTGTAAACAGGGAGAATTAAGGGCAAGTTGCTGCCGAATAATTCATGTGATGATTTCCGGCACAAAGCCGTCAAATTCGTCCTCTTTTCCGATGGATGGGCAAACACCTTATGATGGCTACCAAAATTGAACACAGCGGCACACAGTGGCTCACGTTGCCAGACAACAATATTAGCAAGCTTGCCTTGGCATTAAACATTTGTGTGCCGGATAACGAGGGCATATATGGAACGCACAGCTTCTGCAGACTGCCGGTAACGAACTTATAAATCGGCTTGTACCCCATGATTCATGGTGAACCATGGATTTACACAAAATTTGTTCTATGGTAAAATTTGCGCCAGAGGGGGGGTAAGGGGGTAAGAAATTATCCCGGAAAAATCCCTCGTTTTCTTTTTTCTGCATGTTGATGCTTTTCACTTCGCTATATAAATATACCGCAGAAATGACTTGCAATCCGTTTCAGACAGAGTTAACATCACACACCAAAGCAAATAACCTGTTTGAAACTGTAAGTCTTGCGGTAGATAGGCTGTCGCGCCCTTGCGGGTCTGAAAAGACTAACGCTATCATCTGAGGTTGCCGGTGCTGGGAGCTTGAAGTGGATGCAGGACAAAAGAAGGGATGATATGCAGAAAAGAGAAAACTATCTCTATGTCGGTATGGACTTGCATAAGGATACTCATACCGCTGTTTTGGTGAATTGCTGGAATGAGAAATTAGATGTAATTGTTATCGAAAACAAGCCCAGTGAATTTAATAAGCTGGCAAAACGAGTAAACAAAATGACTGTAAAGCTGGGCCTATCCCCTATTTACGGCTTGGAAAATGCCTATGGCTACGGCAGAAGCCTTGCCGTTTGGCTGATTGAAAAAGGCTATACAGTGAAGGATGTTAATCCGTCCTTAGCCTATGACCAGCGCAAAAGTGCGCCCATGATGAGAAAGAACGACGAGCACGACGCCTATTGCGTAGCGACAGTGCTGATTAATCAGCTTCACACCCTGCCCGACGCCAAGCCGGAGGATAACCATTGGACGCTGTCCCAGTTGGTCAACCGCCGGGATACCCTTGTCAAAGATGGTATTCGGCTGAAAAACGGTTTGCATGAGCAGGTTTCTGTTGCTTACCCAAGCTACCATAGATTTTTTTGTGATATTGACCGGAAGACGGCGCAGTATTTTTGGAAACACTATCCGTCACCCATCTATCTGCGGAATAAACCCGTTGATGAACTGTTTGAAGAATTTAAAGCAATTGCGTTCAATACAACGAAAAGTAAGATTGAATTGATATTTTAATGTGTCCATAATGATGGTGATACGATATGGGAATATCAGGAATCAAGAGATTTTATCACCAAAAGCCTTGCGCGTTGTCTTGAGCAGCAAAAGGAAGAAATAGCCCTGGTCGATTGTGAAATCGAAAAGATGCTGAGGTATTTTGACTATAAACTCACAACAATACCAGGTGTTAGCATTGCCACGGCAAGTAAGCTGATTGCCGAAATCGGTGACATACGCCGTTTTCCAAGTGCTGATAAACTGGCTCGTTATGCAGGAATTGCACCAATAAAGTTCAGTTCCGGCGGCAAAGGCAAGGAGCAAAGCTCAAAACAAGGTAACCTTGAGCTGCACGGATTATTTTATTTTCTAGCGGTATCCATGGTCACGGTTCCAAAGACAGGAAAGCCGAATCAGCCTATATTTTACTCCTATTATCAGCGTAAAATCAGCGAAGGTAAAACAAAATCACAGGCGTTGGTCTGTATTATGCGCCGATTAGTAAACATTGTTTACGGCATGATGAAGAACAAGACGGAGTATCGTCCCTTTGTGGTTGAGGATCATGTTGTAGAAGAACAGTAATGATTGTTATAGCACAGTATTGAAATTATGCCATAATTTTTGAAATTGAATACAGGTTTCCAACCTTAATCTGAGATATAGATTCTTCCACCTGAGGGCGCGGGTAAGAGTATTTTAAAAGAAGCTTCTCAATTTGCTTTTAAAGCGGCAGACTGATTGATACTAACAATAGGAAACTATTGGCTGATATTGAAGGGAGCCTAAATATTGATATTAATGGCAATAGTTTCTTCCAAGAAGATTATATACTTTTACTCGAATTTGCTATAGCTATCTCAGCATGGTTAGGAAAAATTGAGAAAGGTATATTTCAAGATTTTGTATATGAAACAATGGATTACAGTGAAGGAGAAATCATTGAATTCAACCCCCAAAATGATAAAACATGGGTAGTTACTTCTATTTGGGGAAAAGGCAATATAGCGACGAATCTTTGTATACAAGATATTATTATTGCTGTAAAGGATTTTTTAGCTGATTTTCAAAAAGACATCTATGATAAGTTCTCAATAAGTCTAAAAAACTTTATTAATTAAAAATAGGGTCACACAGTTTGGGCTGATGTGGCCTTGTCTTTTGTTGATAAAAATTTTAAAATGGCATATAATAAAAGTAAGGAATACATGGAATTCACAGAAAGGGGTCTTAATTTATGGAACTTGCAAAAATTACTGCAAAAGGTCAGATAACAATACCGATTTACATCAGGAAGAAGCTCAATTTAAAGGACGGAGACAAAGTTATTTTCATCGAGGAAAATGGTAAGGTGGTAATGGAAAACTCAACTAAGGTTGCTCTGCGTGAGGTACAGGAAGCCTTTGATGGAGAGGCTGAGCGTGTGGGTTTGGAAACAGAAGAGGATGTTGTTGATTTGGTAAAACAATTTAGAAAAGAGGAATAGGGGAAACAGCCATGAGAATAATGCTTGATACAAATGTTCTTATTTCGGCTATACTTTTTCGAAGTGAAAACCTAAGCCGATTGATAGAGAAAGTGGCAGAAGATTATACATTGGTGCTTTCAACGTATGTTGTTGAAGAATTGAAATCGGTAGTTGAAAGAAAATTTCCAAACAAAATAAAAGCCATTGAGAAATTTTTAACAGCATTATCTTATGAACTGGAATATTCGCCAAAGAGCTATGATGGAACTCCGTTATTTGAAATTAGGGACGACAAAGATTATATGGTTTTACACACAGCAATACTGGCTGATGTTGACATTCTAATTACAGGAGACAAGGATTTTAAGGATATAGAAATTGAGCGACCTGAGATACTTACACCAAAAGAGTTTCTTGAAAAGTATTGATAAACTTATGATCCGTTTGAGACATCGTTAAGCCAATTCCGCTCCCGATTTCACATGCCCTCCGCCCTGCATTGCGGGCTAATGTGAACCGCGCTGGGGAAGCCCTGCGACCCTGCTCCTTTAACCTGCATGGTTTTCGACCCCATGGTTCACCCTGTAAACAGGGATGATTAAGGGCAATTTGCTGCCGAATAATTCATCTGATGATTTCCCGCACAAAGCCGTCAAATTCGGTTTCAATTTGGCAGAAGGATAAACTCCCTATCTTGGCTGCCAAAAATCGAACACAGGGGCACACGGTGGCTCACGCTGCGGAGATATAAACTCTTAGATTCTTGGAAACATGCATGATCCCAAAATACTGCCAATGGTGACAGTTCTGATAACATACGTAAAGGATATTCAGAGCACCCTAAAGGACATGTTTAAGGATGTTCTTCAGGAAATGCTGGAATTTGATTTAAAAATTTTTAGGGATCGTAAAGCTGAATTTGAACCGACAATAATCTCTAAGCACTCTAGAGATATTCATGACCAAATATTTGAGCTTTATGGAAGTAGAAATCTCCGCAGAATTAGTGAGTAAAATAACAGATAAAATCATCCCCAGGATTAGTGAATGGCAAATTCAATTACTCATAAAAAAATCTTTCCCTTATACCTGGGAAGGATTTTTTCACCTTTCTACCCTTCTATCCACTTTAAGTTAAGTTTGTATATGCCACCCTTGTCCTTCTGACAATATTCGACAAACTTTTTTTAATTTTCAGTGAAATTTTGCTAATTAGCTCACTTTGTGATTTAAAACAGTCCTTAAATAAAGTATGATGATATTGAATTGCACAAAATGAACTAGTTTAGGGAAAAGGGGTCTTGATATGAAAGTTGGCCAAAAATTAGCTTTAGGTTTTGCTTCGATTATGGTGATGTTTTTTATTGCAGTTCTTATTATTCTTTATAACATTATTAGTATGGGCAGCGTGGTAACAGAATTAGTCAATCAAGGCCATGATACAGCACAGATCTTGGAGATTGTTCATCAGAAGATAAATTTTGTAAAAGTGTTAATTTTAGCTATTATTCCAAGTGGAATTGTTGGAGCAAGTATCATTGCATATTCAATAACCATTCGTATTTCGAAACCGGTAAAATTAGTAACTGCTCACGTTGGCGAAATCACCAATGGTAATCTAAATCTTAGCCCCCTTTCCATTAAAAATAAAGACGAAATTGGAGAATTGGCAAAGAATTTTAATGAGATGCTTTCTTCTCTAAAGGAGTTGATCCAACATATTCAGCATAGTTCATTGCAAGTGACCGATACTGCTGAACAACTTTCTCATACTTCAACTGAAGTTGCCCTTGCTGCAGAACAAGTGGCTACAACGACCGCTAGTGTAGCAGAAGGAATGGAAAAACAGGTTCAGATGCTTCAAGGTTCAGAACAAACATTGTTCCAAGTAGTAGAAACAATCAAAGAAGTGAACCAAAAAACACAATCCGTTTATGTTGCTTCTCAACAATCGATGGAAACAGCAGAACAAGGAACTTATGTTATTGATGAAACCATTCGACAAATGAAAAAGGTGAATCAAACGGTTAAAGAAACAGGAACCTATGTGACTACCTTAAGGCAAAAGAATGCTAGTATTGAAAAAGTGATTGAGGTAATTAAATCGATTGCTGAACAGACAAATCTATTGGCTTTAAATGCAGCGATTGAAGCTTCAAGAGCTGGGGACGCTGGACGAGGTTTTGGCGTTGTGGCAAATGAAATTAGAAAACTGGCTGAGCAATCTGCTGATGCTGGGAAAGAAATTGTACAAATGATTCGCGAATTACAAGAAGATACGAAACAGCTGGTGGTTTCAATGGAAAAAGGAGAGCAAGAAGTAAACCAAGGGATGAACCATGTCACTCAAGCCCAACTAGCTTTCCAAGCCATTCAACAGTCCAACAGCGAAATGTCTTCTTTAATTGCGGAAACCAGTTCAAAAGCGAGCCAGACGGTAGAACAGGTCGAAGAAATGGCTAAATCATCTGCAATGATAAAATCAGTTGCTGATAAAACATCGAGCTACTCCCAAGAAATTGCAGCAGCTAGTGAGGAGCAAGGAGCATCGATGGAACAAATTACAGCAACAGCGAACATGCTTCACCAGATGGCCAACGATCTTCAGCAACTCATAAAGAGATTTCAGGTTTAGCGATGATTAAACTTTTTTCGACAAAAATAGTGGTTTTTCTAAGGCGGATTACGACAGTATTTTTAACGTGATACATATAAAATACAGGATAAGAATGTATATATGTTAGGAGGGACTTTGTCGTGATCGTGATTAATAAGAAGCCTGAAAAAACACCACCCAAACAAATCATTAGTATCCGTTTAGATCCAGCCATGATTGAAAAACTAGATCAAATTGCAGAAGAAAGTAAGACCAATCGAAGTGCTGTGATTACAGAAATCTTAGAAAAAGTAGTTCCTAAGATTCGTGTCATTTAACAAAAAGTATTATGGCTAGTAATGAGGGTTTGTATATTCCATAAGTATATACAAACCTTTTTTAATTGGTCATATTTACCATTATTCAATTTGGCAAGGAAGTTATAGAATAGGATTGAATTTTTGTTTGCTTTAGAAAAGCGATAAATAGTCCTAAAGTCCTATTTGTTTTTAACGTAATAGTACAGATAGCGGACGTGAAGGATGACAAATTATGTTAAAATAAGAACAAACCAGCCTATGATGAGGTGTGACATTCATTGAAATCATCAAAACTTGACGGTTATAAGCTTGAAGAAATCTTACATAAAACAATTAGAGCGATTGATCAAAGTAAGGAACAAATTTTCGAAATTGCCGAAGATGCTCGTTCAGAAAAGGAAAATTTGTTACGGAAGCTAGAGGCTTTACGGGAAGAAACAAAAAAGGTGATAGATGAGGTAGATCAATTAGAGGCAAGGTATCGTAGGGCAAGGACTAATTTAGCAGATGTGAGTCGTAATTTTAAATTATATAAAGAATCTGACATACAAAAAGCATATGAAGAAGCAAATCAGCTACAAATTGATTTATTAATGGCTAGGGAACGAGAAGCAAATCTTAAGATACTAAGAAATGAATTACAAATGCGTTTAAAAAATATTAATGTGACGATTGAGCGAGCTGAGGTAGTGGCCACACAAATAGGCGTTGTTTCAGATTATTTGACTGGGGATATTATTAAAATGTCCGAAGCGGTAGAGTCTGCCCAATATAAGCAAATGTTTGGTTTGAAAATCATTCAAGCTCAAGAAGAAGAACGAAAACGGGTGGCAAGGGAGATCCATGATGGTCCTGCTCAGTCAATGGCTAATGTCGTCTTGCGAACGGAGATTGCTGAACGATTCATGAATGTGAAGCAGATGGATCAGGCAATACAGGAATTAAAAGACCTGAAATTTATGGTAAGGCAAAGTTTGGCAGATGTTCGTAAAATTATTTTTGATTTAAGACCAATGGCTTTAGATGATTTAGGGCTTTTTCCTACGCTGCGAAAATATATTCAAGAAATGGCAAAGAGAGACAATTTGGACATCGATCTTAGTCTTGTAGGTAGAGAGCGAAGATTGCCTTCAGGAATGGAGGTTGCGATTTTCCGTTTGGTTCAGGAAGCTTTAAATAATGTGGTAAAACACGCACAAGCTACAAAAGCAGTAGTTAAAGTTGAATTTCAATCTGAACAAATTGAGGTTTCTGTAAAAGATAATGGAATTGGCTTTGATGAAGAGGAACAGGAAAAACAAAAAGAGGGTCATTTCGGCCTGATGGGAATGAAGGAGAGGGTTGATCTTTTAGAGGGTGATCTTGAGATTCAATCCATAAAGAATAAAGGGACAACGATAAAGATAAGAGTTCCAGTAAATGAAAGTGGGGAAATAAGCGATGGTTCAGAAAACGAAAATTAATATTTTGATTGCGGATGACCACAAATTATTCCGTGAAGGGGTCAAACGAATTATTAATTTAGAAGAGGACATGGAAGTTATTTCCGAATGTTCTGATGGGGAGAGTATTTTAAACCAATACGATGAAATCCTTCCTGACGTGATTCTCATGGACATCAATATGCCTAATATGAGTGGCGTAGAGGCGACAAAGAGGATTAAAGAAAAATACCCCAATGCAAAGATTTTGATTCTATCCATTCATGATGATGAAGGCTATGTGTTTGAGACGTTACGTTCGGGAGCGTCAGGATATTTACTAAAAGATATGGAAGCAGAAGCATTGATCGAGGCGATTCGTGCTGTTGCCGATGGTAGTGCATATATACATCCCCAAGTAACAGGAAAAGTGATTGAAGAATATCGCAGATTAAGTGTAAAGGAACAAACAGATGGCTTCCACCCTCTTTCCCATCCAGAACCCATCATGGAAAAGATGCCCGATTGGCGTATGTTATTAACCAAACGAGAATTGGAAGTATTACAATTAATGGCTGAGGGAAATAGCAATCGTGTGATTGGTGAAAAGCTATTTATCAGTGAAAAAACGGTTAAAAATCATGTAAGTAGTATTTTGCAAAAGATGGAATGTACAGACCGGACACAAGCAGTGATTGCAGGGATTAAAAATGGCTGGGTTATTCTATCTTAATCTGCACAATTTCATGGAAAATTCACTAGGTTTGGCATGATGGCATATACTCTATTAAGGAGGTGTCATCATGCTTTTCTTATTTTTAGCCACCTTATTGATGGTAAGTGTGATGATCATTGAATTTAATAGAAATAAAAATAAAAACAGTGTCGATCATTATTTTATTGTGGTGAAAAACAATCAAATGACGATAGAGTGGGTCATCCGATCGATTTCCTTATCGGGATGGTTAAAGGGGAGAATCAGACGTTTCACGATTCTTGATCTTGGTTCTACTGATGATACATTGATTATTTTATACCATCTATCCTTATCAACGAAGATTGAGATTGTAGATCTTCAACCTGAGGAAGACGTGGCGCTTTGTTTACTTGAGATGGTAACAAAAAGTAAGGAAACAGGAGAGAATCCTGTCGTGATTGATTTAACCACTTCCTCCACCTGTGACAAAGCCTCAGAAAAATCTCTACTTAGTTGAGAAAAAGATTGTTTTCAATGGGATCCCACAAAAGTAATCGAAAATAGCTTTTCAGGAAAATGCCGATTTGTGGGCCTATTTTGTACCTATGTCTAAGGTAATAAAAAGCCTCATTTCAACATATAAAAGGCTTGACAGGATAAATAGCCTAGTACCTAAACACTGGAATAGTGAACAATTGATGATCAATTAACAAAATAATGAGAATCGGACTATCCAAAAACAGGCATTCAGTTGGATGATTGATCTTGTTTGTACCGATATAATGGGAATAAGTAATCAAACTGGACAAGCTCTTAAGTAAATCAATTTCGATAGGGAGGAAGTAAAATGAAAAATGCTTTAATGAAGCTTTGGGTGAAACAACATCACGTGAAAAGAAACATAAAGGAAGCACTGCAAAATGAAAAAGGACAAGGAATGGTAGAATACGGATTGATTATTGCTTTAATTGCAGTGGTAGTCATTGTTGCACTTACTACTATGGGAGGTAATCTAAAAGATTTATTTAACAAAGTAGCAGGTGATGTTAGTAGTACTTCAGGTGGTACAACTGCACCATAATAAAGCTCTAATGAAATATCCTTATCAACCCTTAAGGTCCTACTTCTACGAGTAGGACTTTCTTTTCTTCCGCATAACAAAGTTTAACTTCATTAAAGCAATTAGCGAAGTTATACTTGAACTATTATAGTGCTCCGCAAAAAGTGATCGGAATATGCTTCGAAGGGAGTCAAATTCTATGAAAGGTCCATTCTATAAATGGTTTAAACGAAAAGAAGAAGGACAAGCAATGGTAGAGTTTGCGCTGGTTTTTCCTATTCTATTGCTTCTTCTATTAGGAATACTAGAGTTTGGCCATATCTTTTTTTCCTATTTGGTGATCCAAAACGCAACAAGAGACGGTGCAAGGAATGGATCTGTTTGGGCTACAGACCAAGAGATCACCCAAATTGTCGAGCAAAAAACAGAGGTTTTAGACCAAAATAATCTTTCCTTAAGTATTTCCCCTTCTCCATCTTCAAGAGAACGGGGAGAACGAATCTCAGTGGTCATTGATTACAAAGTTCCACTGCTTGCCCCATTATGGAGAAATATATTACCTAATCCTTTTCCTATTACGGCTAAGACGGTGATGCGAATTGAATGAAAGAGGTAGTGTTGCTGTTCTTTTGTTATTATTTATGACCATTTTATTAGCCATGGCAGCCTTAGTCGTAGATATCGGCTATCTCATGATTGAAAACCAAAGATTAGGGGATGCACTAGATGCTGCAGCCCTTGCAGGTGTACAAGAGCTGGTTAAAGATCCAGATCAGGCGAAAGCTATAGCAATACAATATGCCAATGAGAATGGGGTAAATCAACCAGAAGTGATCATTGACCTTGAGCAGAATCAAGTCACTGTGAAGGGTGAAAGAACCGTTCCTTTCTTCTTTGCTAAAGCGATCGGTTTTAAGGAAAAGACGATCACCGCTTCTTCCACCGCGCAAATCAAGCAAGTTTCAGGTGGCTACGGCTTTGTTCCTCTAGGAGTCGTTCAGCAATCCTTTCATTATGGTGAGTTATACACTTTAAAATATGACCCGACTGAAGCAACCAATGGTAATTTTGGAGCATTAGCCTTAGGAGGAACAGGGGCATCTAATTACCTACAAAATTTAAAAAATGGCTATCAAGGAAAATTAGAGATTGGTATGAAGATTCCAACTGAGACAGGTAATATGTCTGGCCCAACTAGAAAAGGGATTGAAGACCGAATGGAGTCGGAGGCTGGAAACGACTTATGTGAGGATTATCAAACGGCACCAAGAGATTGCAACCGGATTCTCTATTTACCTGTGATTGATAGTCTCGATGTTAATGGTAGAAACGAAGTGACCATTGTTGGTTTTGCAGCTTTTTACTTAGAAGGATTTACGGGAAATGGGAATGAGTCACGGATTACCGGACGTTTTATCAAAACGCTTTATTCAGGGGATTGGATTAGTTCTGGTGAAAATCAATTTGGTTTATACGCCGTAAAATTAGTGAGATAGTTAGGGGAGAAAACAATGGAAGTCACAAACCGCAAATTATTACTAATCGCTTTAATTATGGGAATCATTGCCACAGGCTTAGTCTATCTGTATCTAGCAAAAGTAGAAGCGGTTAGCCAACAAATTGAACCTACGAAAAAGGTAGTCGTTGCAAAAGTTACGATTCAACCAAAAACGAAGATTACAGAAGAGATGATCGAGTTAAAAGCGTTAAAAACGAGTACAATCCCTTCATCTAGTTATATTAAGCCTGAAGAAGTAATTGGACAAGTCGTAAAAGAAACGATTTACGTAAATGAACCCATTGTTCATGAACGACTAGCAGATGAAGCCTATCAAAAGGCACATTTAGCTTACTCCATTCCTAAGGGATATCGTGCGTTAACTCTACAGTACAACCCAGTGATGGGCATAGGTGGCTTGGTAGAGCCTGGTGACTATGTGGATATTATCGGAACGTATACGGCAGAAACCAATCCAACACAAAAAGATATCTCAAAAATGATCCTACAAAATGTGCTAGTTTTGGCGGTTGGTGAGAAGACGGACAATCTTGAAGGCCAAGAAAAGAAAGAGATTCAAACGATTACGATTGCCATTACACCAAAAGATGCGGAAAAAGTCACATTTACAGAAGAAAAAGCGAGTGTTCGTTTGATGCTTCGACCCATCAATGATGCTGGCAATCTATCCACATCAGGAACGACGAAGGACAATATCTTTACACCATAGGAGGAATCAATAATGGGAGATTGGATTCGTGTGTTAATCGTTGACGATACTGAAGATACAAGGACAAATATTCGAAAAATCTTATCCTTTGAAAGTCGAATCGATATTGTGGGAGAAGCAGCCAATGGTTTTCAAGCAATTGATATGGCATGTAAATATAAGCCAGACATTATTTTAATGGATATCAATATGCCTGATTTGGACGGTATTCAAGCTGCAGAAAGAATTAGTTTAAAATGCCCCACTGCATCAGTGATTATGATTTCGGTTCAGGGTGAGCACGATTATTTTCGCAAAGCGATGTTATCTGGGGCAAAAGAGTTTTTGGTCAAACCTTTTTCTCCTGATGAACTGATTCAGTCGATTATAGAGGTATATGAGCGGAACCAAAAGAGAAATATCCAAGTGTACGCTAACCAAGTGTTAGGGCAAGGCTATGTCCAAAGTCCGAAAATCATTACTGTATTTAGTGGAAAAGGGGGAGTTGGGAAAAGCTTAATTGCTACCAATTTGGCCGTTGGTTTAAATCAATTGCACAAAAAAGTAGTGATTTTAGATTTGGATTTGATGTTTGGCGATGTGGCCGCAATGTTTAATCTGAAAGTGAAAGAAACGATTTACCATGTCGTTCAAGAGATCGATAGACTTGATGCCGAATCGCTTTTACCTTATCTATTAGAAACCAAATCAGGGATTCGTATTCTTCCAGCTCCCATTCAACCTGAACAAAGTGAAATGATTACAGGAAAACACATTGAAAAGATCTTAAGACTTTTACGTGAAACCCATGATTATATTATTGTTGATACTCCTGCACAGATTACTGATCCAGTCCTTGCACTTGATCAATCCAATTTCACCTTGCTTGTGAATACACTAAATGTTCCTGTATTAAGGCATAATCGTACTGTTCTTGAAGTGATGGATACATTAAATTATCCAACAGATCGTGTTCGTCTAATTATCAATCGGGCTGACTTAGATACAGGGGTGAAGCCTAAGGATATCAAAACCGCTTTAGGAATGGAGCCCTATAGTTTATTACCAGAAGATAAATATGCGGATTTGTCAATTAATCGTGGCGAACCATTATTAGAGATGAAGCCGAATAGTCGATGGGCGAAACAGATGAGTAAATTAATAGAACAAATTCTTGCAGAGGATGACAGGCAGAAATCAGAATCATGGACAAAGCGGTTTCTATGGAGTCGGAAAAGAGCATAGAATAGAGTAAAGTCAAATGATATAGGAAAAGGAAATAGGAAAGTAAGGGGGATAGCTGATGTCACTTTTACAACGACTTCAAGGTGAACAACGAAAGGATGGTATTCAGCAACTAAAAAAACAGCATTCCACTTCAGAAGTTATTCTCCAAGAGGATCCTTATGCAGAATTAAAATCAACGATCCATCAAAAAATTTTGGAGGAATTTGGGAAGGAATCATTAGATGATGATTCATCTACAGAAGAGTGGGATAAAATTAAACAGCTGATCGAAAAAATTTTGCAAGAATCGGAAGAACCATTAACAAGGCAACAACGGGAGACCATCTGTCAAGAGATGATTGCTGAAATGAAGGGATTTGGCCCGATTGACCCTTTATTACAAGATGATGAAGTTTCTGAAATTATGGTCAATCATGCTAAACAAGTCTATGTAGAGCGAAAAGGGAGACTTGAACGGGTACCTGTTCAATTTCGAGATGATGCCCATGTGATGCGAATCATCGAGAAAATTGTTTCTCCCTTAGGTAGAAGAATTGATGAAAGTTCACCGATGGTTGATGCTAGATTACCAGATGGATCAAGGGTCAATGCAATTATCCCACCTCTGGCAATAAAAGGGCCAAGTATCACGATTCGTAAGTTTGCTAAGGATCCTTTTCAAATTGAAGACTTAATTGGATTTGGTACATTAACTGAGCCGATGGCTAGATTTCTTGAAGCTGCAGTAAAGGCAAGGCTAAATATTGTGGTCTCGGGAGGAACGGGTAGTGGTAAAACCACGACGTTAAATGTGTTGTCTTCCTTTATCCCAGCTGATGAAAGAATTGTAACCATTGAGGATGCAGCAGAACTCCAATTGCGACAAGACCATGTCATTACACTTGAAACACGTCCCCCTAATATTGAAGGGAAAGGTGCGATTACGATGAGGGATCTCGTAAAAAACAGTTTACGGATGAGACCTGATCGAATTGTCGTAGGGGAAGTCAGAAGTGGTGAAGCATTGGATATGTTACAAGCGATGAACACTGGTCATGATGGTTCTTTAACTACAGGACATGCCAATACACCACGGGATATGTTATCCCGTTTGGAAACAATGGTATTGATGGCTGGTATGGATTTACCTGTTCGGGCGATTAGAGAGCAAATTGCATCTGCGATAGACCTGATCGTCCAACAAAACCGGCTAAAGGATGGTAGTCGTAAAATTACTCAAATTACAGAGGTGCTTGGCATGGAAGGAGATGTCATCACCATGCAGGATATTTTTGTGTACAAGCAACAAGGTAAGGACATCAACGGAAAAGTGGTTGGTTCATTTCAACCTACTGGAATTGTTCCGAAATGCTTTGAAAGCATTCAAACATCAGGGATACCTATTACCACAGACCTCTTCCAGCGGTGAAAGAGTTCGTCACTTTGTGGGTAAGATTGGAGTGAATGACGATGAAATGGCTTGTCCTACTTGTTACATTTTTATTTAACTTCATCTTTATGCTATGGCTTAGTCGTTATTTAGAGATGAGAAGAAATCGGATACGAAAACGGGTACTAGAGATTGAAAGCAATGAATGGCATGAAGAAGTAGTAGACCTTCACAAAAATAAAAAAGAGGACTCCCGATTTGCCCTTTATTCTTTCATTTGGAAAGGGTTAAGCCGGGTGAAATGGATTCAGGTACTGGATCAACGAATTCAACTTGAATTAAAAAAAGCAAACATTATGATGAAATCCTCAGAGTTTATGATTTTTGTATTGATTTCGACGCTAGTAGGAGCGTTCTTAGGTGTATTTTTAGCTGACGGTAATATAGAAAGAGGGTTATGGCTAGGTTTACTCTCCTGGTATGTTCCTTTTATTTGGTTAAAGGCGAAGAAACGAAAAAGAAAGGCTGCACTAGAGTCCCAATTACCAGATATGATCAGCATGACGGCCAATTCTTTAAAGGCTGGGTACTCACTGATTCAATCCCTAGAGTTACTGTCAAGAGAAATGGCTGCTCCTTTATCCGAAGAGATTCAACGGATGTTACAGGAAATGAGATTAGGGGTGAGTACAGAGCAGGCCTTAACTCATTTTAACCAAAGGGTAGAGAGTAAAGATTTGGATTTAATTATTACAGCGATGTTGATCCAACGTCAAGTTGGTGGGAATCTAGCAGAAATTTTAGATACAATAGGAGAAACCATCCGCGAGCGAATTCGCATTAAAGGAGAGATTAAGTCTCTTACCGCACAAGGAAAAATGTCGATGATGATTTTTATGATTTTACCTATTGGTTTAGGGGTTTTTCTACTAATGACCAATCCTGAATACATGAGCGTTTTATTCACCAATCCGATTGGTTGGGCTATGTTAGGAGCTGCTATATTAGGTCAGCTCATCGGAGCGATTCTGATTAAAAAAATAATCAATATTGAGGTGTAAACCATGTCTCAGCAAATGATCTTATTGATTGTGGGTGGAACCGTTGCTTTTATTACGTTTACTATTTTAAAACTTATGTTTAACCATCGCCTCAAGGTCGCTAAAAGAATTATGAATATTGTTGAAGATCGAATGCAAAAGTCTGAGGAAGACCCTTATTCTTTACCTTTTCAAGAAAGAATGGTTAAACCCTTGCTACAAAAGATGGGAAAGTCTGTGATAAAATGGACCCCGTATTCCTTGAAAAAGAGGGAGCATCAATTATTAAATCTAGCTGGCTATCCCCATCATTTAACCTTACAAGAATGGATGACATGGCGGAGCTTGTTTTGGCTTGGACTTGGTGGAGTTTTTACAATGGTTGGGCTTTCGCAAGAAGCAGGAATGAACCAGCTTCTTTTTCCACTTGTCGGCTGGATATTAGGTTATCTTCTTCCAATCTTCTATTTAAACAGAAAGAAAGAGGAACGTAAGGAGGCAATTGTACGGGGACTACCTGAAGTATTAGATATTTTAACGGTAAGCGTTGAAGCAGGTTTAGGATTTGATGCGGCGTTGTCTAAAGTTGTTGAGAAAACAAGGGGAATTCTATCCGATGAATTATATAAAACCTTGCAAGAGATCAAAATGGGAAAGGGAAGACGAGAGGCACTAAAAGCGTTGGGCGAAAGAACAGGTGTTGAAGATATGATTCAATTTGTAGGTTCGATCATACAAGCAGATCAGTTGGGCATTCGGATCGGAAACGTTCTCCGCGTTCAATCAGAGGATATGCGACAAAAACGGAAACAAAGAGCAGAAGAAAAGGCAATGAAAGCACCGATTAAGATTCTTTTTCCATTGGTGTTATTCATCTTTCCGGCGATCTTTATTATTATTTTAGGTCCTGCCGTAATCAATATTATGAATACCTTATTAAAGTAAGGATGATGATTGTGAAAAAAATTACAGTCCGAAAAACAGACTCAAACAAAAAAGTTGGTCAGGATATTTTAATGGCCAACTCTTTTTATACCCGTTTCATAGGTCTCATGTTCAAACCAACATTGGATGAAGTTGAAGGGCTATGGTTAACGAAAACCAAGCAAATTCACACCTGTTGGATGAGGTTCCCTATCGATGTGATTTATTTAAAGAAGTTGAGCGGACGTGATAGCTCGCTAACTTTCGAAGAAACATACCAAGTTGTAGCAGTTGAGGAAAAGATGATGCCATGGAGAGTAGGCAAATGGGTATCTCAGGCAACTGATGTGCTTGAATTGAAAGCAGGTATGATAATGTCGAAACATGTCAAAATAGGGGATATTTTAAAATGTATGGAAAAAATTGATTGATTTTTAATGAAAAAGAGTTAGAATTGTCATATAATTAGGTTAAATGCGGACAATAGTCCTAGAAAAGTTAAAGAGTTGATGTGAATGAGTCTAAAGAACCAAAAAATGGCCTTTATGATCTTTTCTCTTTTTTCGATTACCACTTTGCTATGGGTAAGCTATACTCAATGGATCCCAATCCAATTAGAAGATTACAACATGATCTTAGTCTACCTTTTTTTAATGGTATTGATTAATAGTTTGCCACTAAAAATTGGTGGGATCTTTATTTCATTTACCTTTGCTGTTTCAATCGCTGTTTTTTTAGACTATGGCCTAGTGGTCGAGGTTTGGCTTACCCAAGTTGCTTTTTTAGTCACCCTGTTAATTTCTCCAGAAAAAAGAACCATCCCTAGAATTCTACTAAGTAATATGATGTTTATTTGGATCTCTATTCTTTCAGGTTTTAGTTTTTTCCTTTTTGGAGGAGAGATTCAATTTAGTGTTTCCGAGCTATGGATTCAGCTAACCCCTATATTCATTTATAGTGCTAGCTATTTTCTTGTCAATCATTTTATATTATATTTAATTCGTAGGTTCATTTCTTTAAATCGCGTTCCGATGTTTACAGAGGATATGATTTGGGATGCAGCGACACTTTTACTAACTTTGCCTTTAGGCGTTCTGATGTATATGGTTAAAGCAACATATGGACAAAATGGGATGATTTTCGTTGTCTTTCCTATTCTTATTGTTTCGCATTTATTTAAAATCTATAGTGAATTGCGCCATTCTCATCAGCAGTTACAAGCTCTAAATAAAATATCTGCTTCTTTTACTTCGGAATTAAATCTAGATAAGGCAGTCAGTTCGCTCCAAATGGCAATCAGGGAACTGTTTTCTTTTGATTATAGCTATATCTTTTTAACCAATGGAATCAAATTAAATCCAATCTCGATTGAACATAGTGATGGCACTCGAATCGAAGAGTCCCGTTATCAGGATTTTTCGATCAAAGTGGGCGAAGGTCTAACAGGACGAGTAGCAAACAATAGAGAAGGAGAAATTGTAGGTAGTCATGCAGAATTTTTTACATTAGAGGTTGAGCCAGACTATATTCAAAATAACCGCTCATTACTCTCTGTGCCAATGGTATGGAATCAGCAGACGATTGGAGTGATTACTTTAGGAAGTGCAAGGGAATATCATTTTTCAAAAAAAGATTTAACCATTGCAAAAATTTTAGCAAGTCAAGCCGCTGTAGCGATCCAAAATGCGAGAAAGTATAAAAAAACAGAAGAGAAAAGTAAATTGGATGAGCTTACAGGGTTATATAATTATCGGGCATTTGACCAATTGCTTCAGGATAAATTACAGGAATCAAAAATGAAAGAAGAAAAGCTAAGTTTATTGATCATTGATCTCGATCATTTTAAACAGGTGAATGACCGTTATGGCCATTTAGCAGGAAATGAAGTTTTAAAAATAATTGCAAATTTACTAAAAGAATATACAAGAAAAGAGGACATTATCGCTCGCTATGGTGGGGAAGAATTTACGGTGATTGCGCCAAATACCGATCATGAAGAGGCAAAAGTGATTGCTGAACGAATTCGTTATGCGATCCAACATCATCCCATTAAGTTGACCAATTCCATTGATAGGCAAGCTGAAATTATCATACAAGTTACAGCAAGTATTGGGATTGCTTCTTATCCTGATATGGCTAGCTCTGTGAACGACTTAATTCGCCATGCGGATCGAGCGATGTATTTTGGCTCTAAGCAAGCAGGGAGAAACCGGGTTTCTGTCTATGAAACAGGTTAAAAATAGGAGGATTTATGGCAAAAATAGCAGTGGTTACTGATAGTACAGCTTATTTAACAAAGGATATCATTGAGAAGTATCATATTCATGTTGTACCATTAGCGATTAACTTTGGTACTAGGTCCTATAGAGAAGGGTTGGATCTGTCGACTGAAGATTTTTATGACATGTTAAAAGTGGAACAAGAATTGCCTACGACTTCTCAGCCAGCCATTGGTGATTTTGTGAAGCTATATGAAGAATTAGCAAAGGAATATGATGAAGCAATTGCTATTCATTTATCCAGTGGAATAAGTGGAACGATGAATACCTCGCTTGCTGCAGCAAATATGGTAGAGGGGATTCATGTAGAAGTGATTGATTCGGAAATCGCTTGTTATGCCCAAGGTTTTATGGTGATTGAAGCAGCACAAATGGTTACAGAAGGTAAAAAGCTAGAAGAGATCAAGTCAAGAATTGAATGGATTGTGAAAAATATCAAGGCTTATTTTGTCGTTGACGATTTATCCCACTTGCACCGTGGTGGCCGATTAAATGCGGCGCAAATGATTGTAGGTAGTATACTAAAAATAAAGCCAATCATCTATTTTCAGGATAAAAAATTAGAGCCTTTTGAAAAGGTTCGCACCAAGAAAAAGGCGTTTGAACGTATTTTACAACTACTTGATGGAGATCTCAAAAATGGTGGAAAATTTAAGGTTTCAGTGATTCAAGGAAATGTGATCGAAGAAGCTGAAGAGCTTTTAAACAAGATTAAAGAAACCTACTCCAATGTAGAGGTAAATATATCTGACTTTGGTCCAGTAATTGGGGCACATACAGGGCCAGGTACAATTGGTATCACATGGTATAGGGTAGAATAATTAAACTGGAAGTGATGTTGATGTTTAACCTAAACCAAAAATTAGATCGAATCAATACAGTCCTTTTTATCATCTATGGTTTATTAGGCCTAATTGATCTGTTTTATTTATCTTCCTATTTAAAAATATTGATGGTTTTTAACCTTATCATTGCACTCACCACTCTTTATCTGATGAATCAGCAAATGAAACAAGATCCGATTGTGTACCGATCCCCTATGTATTATTTGAGTTTCTTCTTTTTTACAATGATCACGATTTGGATTAGTGGAGGGTTTCATAGTCTTTTATTTCCCTATCTCTATCTTTTTCCTGTCCTTTATGTATCTGTTAACTTTCCAAGGAAAGGGAGCACAGGAATTGGGATTTTAACTGTTGCTACATTATGGCTGATCTTGCTGCAAGATCCTTCACAGGAAAAATTCGAGCAAACGGTTATCGCAACGATCTTAGTTATCGCAATCCCACAAATTGTTGGATATATGGTGAAAGAATATATTTTGCATATGAGAGCACGCAAATCATGAAATTTCAAGTATATGGTGTTCAATTAGGCCAAAAAATGAGTTGGAACATCACTTTAAATCTTGATATTGATTTAATGTACTGGTATGAACAGGGAATAAAGGAATTAGTCGTGATTGGCTCATTGATGTCAATCGGCCATGCGATGGCTTATCGAGATTCCCTAGACAAAGGTAAGGAAAGTAGGCTAGTAGAAAGGAGTCTACTTTTTTGGAAAAGCAGAGAAAGTGGGGAAAAGTATACGTTCGCAAGGAATGATGTTTTCTCTATAAGAGCAACCTATCAGGGATTTAATCATATTCTTTTAAAGTATGAGGAATGGAAGCAAGAAATAATACCCTTTGTGGAAGGAAAACAGTTGTTACTTGAAGAAATAATAACCTTACTTAAAAAACATCACACGAGTTCTCATTTAACTTCTATAACCGAACTATCCAACTACCTTCAAGTAGGCTATCTTTTAAATGAAATCAATATCTCCTCAGGTGTTTCAGCTCCACAATCTAATCGCACAATCTTAACTCCACCACTAGTTTGCCATCGCTGTGGTTCAACGGAGAAGGTGATGATACAACCTTGTGCCAGTTGTGGAGAACACTGTGCTACTTGCGAATCTTGTATAACGATGGGTAGAAGTAAAACCTGTACCCCACTCATTCACTTCTCAGCTTCTGAACTGGCTATACAAGATCATTCTCTTGATTTACCCTCGTTTACACTTCAACTGTCACCACACCAAGAACATATTGCTAACCATGCTGTACGGTTTGCAAATAGTAAAGAGTTTAAAGAGTTGTTAATCTGGGCTGTAACTGGTGCAGGAAAAACAGAAATGATTTTTCCTGTCGTTTACAATGCTTTAAAACGAGGCAATCGGATTTTGCTAGCCTCGCCACGAAAGGATGTAATCAAGGAGTTATCCCCTCGCTTTAGAAGTGCTTTTCCCGGTGTTGCTATTGTCAGTTTGTATGGGGGAAGCGAAGAAAAGTGGAATCGTGGGCAACTCTATTTGGCAACAACCCATCAAACGATGAGGTTTGTTCAGTTTTTTGATCTTGTGATTGTTGATGAGATGGATGCTTTTCCCTATCACAATGATACAATGCTAGAATTTGTGGTAAAACGAGCGTTGAAAGAAGAGGGGAAAATGATTTTTATGACAGCTACTCCCTCAAATAAATGGTTAGATCGAGTACAGCGAAAAGAAATTGATTCGGTTATCCTACCCATTCGTTACCATCATCATCCTCTACCAGTTCCGCAGATTGAAAGAATTCCTAAAAAAGAAAAGGTAATATTTCAAGCCAATCCAGATGAGCTGATTAGAAGATTTATCGATGAGGTAAAGGTACAAAAAGGACAAGCCTTTATCTTTATCGCAAATGTACGAGATATTCCCATTTGGACGAAAAAGCTTAAACAATGGTTTCCAGATGAAACGATTGCAGGTGTTTATGCTAGTGACCGTGGAAGAGATGAAAAGATAGAGGCCTTTCGAAACGGGGAGATTCAATTTCTAGTTACCACGACGATTATGGAACGTGGAGTAACTGTACCCAATGTTCATGTCTTGGTGATCGGAGCAGAGTCTACTATCTTTGATGAAGCCACCTTAGTTCAGATTGCGGGAAGAGTAGGTAGATCTGCCAATTACCCAACAGGGATCGTTTGGTTTTTGGCAGAATATAAAACCAATGCAATGCTCAAAGCCAAAAAACAGATCGAAAGGATGAATCGATTGGCCAAAGGGATTTGAAACATTTTGCTTGTTCCAGTATGATAGGGATAATAATTAGAATTAAAATAACGAAGGAATGAGAAGGAGTTTTGAATCAATGTCAATTTTACGTATTATCACTGGATTATGGAAAAATCAAGAGGAAACAAGTGAAAGGGCAAAATCCCCTCAACTCAAAACCCGTTATTATAAAGAACGTTTTGATAAGGTGATGGAAGCCGTCACCAGAGTGATCAATAGTAAACCAGATTGGAAGGTTTTCCACATCGATAAAGAACGTGGAGAAATTATGGTAGAAAAGAAAAACCTTTTATGGAAAAGCGATCTGATTATCTCTGTTTTTAAAATATCGCCAACACGTTCAGCAATTGATGTCCTATCTGCTAAAAGAGGGACTTTGGGTGATCTTGGGACAAGTTATTTTAATATTTTAGCGTTTTATAAAGCGTTACATAAGGAGATTAAACCTGAATGATCCGATTTTTCGGACGTGATGTCATAGGGGATCATCGAACAAATCTATTAAAATCCTATCTCAATGCTATATTTTATCCAGAGCATCGTTGTTTGTTATGTGAAAAGCCAATTCAGTCCCATTCTCATGATGTATTACAGAAGATGTTACATCTCCCACACCTATGTATGACATGTAAAAATGAACTAGAAGTGATCCCTTTAAACCACTGTTACCAATGTCATAAGCCGATAGATCCCCAAATCCCTGTTGATAAAGAAGAACCTTTACCCATACAAGAGGGAACATTGCTTTGCCACGATTGCATAGATGCTAATCATGCACTTACCTTTAATCGAAGTGCAGTATTATATAATGATTTTATGAAAGAGAACATTGCCTTGTACAAATATAGAGGGAAAGAGAGCTTATCTCAAATTTTTAGCTACTTACTGAAAATTGCCTACGATTACTACTATAAAGATGTTGACATCGACTTCATTACGTTTGTACCCTTACATTCCAGCCGATTAAAGGAAAGAGGTTTTAACCAAGCAGAACAATTAGCCAGTCAACTTTCCTTTTTCACGGGGAAACCAGTCTATTCCTTATTACAGCGTATCAAAGAGACAGAAAAACAAAGTAAGCATGGAAAATGGGAAAGGTTAAAACAAATAGAAGGTGCCTTTATTATGGAACCTTTAGTAGAAGTCAATTTGCAAGATAAAAACGTTTTGTTGATTGATGATATCTATACCACAGGAGCCACCTTAGAAGAATGTGCCCAGACATTAAAGGGAGCTGGAGTAAATCAGGTATATAGTTTAACTTTAACCCGTGCAGTATGATAGGCATTCCTTGAAAGATTAAATTTCTCATGACAAAATTGAAACTTTTGGATAAACTAAGAGTAAGAAAAAAGGAGAATTAGGGGGAAGACCGATGGTTGGGAAGCTTTCGAATTGTCCGCGATGTGGAAAGCTTTATGTAGCAGGGGTAAAAGAAGTTTGCCCTGCTTGTGAGAAAGAGATTGATCAAGAATATCAACGTTGTGCTGACTATTTACGTGAACATAAAGGGGCAAACATTTATGAGTTAAGCGAGGCCACTGAAGTCACTATTAAACAAATCACCAAATTTATCCGAGAAGGACGTATTTCGATCGCTGATGCGCCAAATATGGGATATCCTTGTGAGTCCTGTGGTACGATCATTCAAGAAGGTAGATTATGTAATCAATGTCGTGGTAGACTAGAACATGGGATTAAACATGTTTTAGAACAAGAAGCAGAAGAAAAGAACAAAGATAAAGGATTAGGATATTATAATAAAGGAAAATTAAAATAGTGATAAACAGGATAATCATAGTTTATATAGAAAACACCAGAATAAATGAGAAATCCGAAGGAAATCAAATCAATTTCGTTAAATTTCAACTTTTATAAATAAAGGAATCCTGCCGATAATGAAGGTAAACCTTCATTATCGGCATTTAGTATGTTAGGGGTGAAAAAACAATGAAAATAAACGATATCAATCGAATCCAAGGCATCAATCGCTATCAACAACAAATCAACCAAAAGGAACGGCAATTAAAAAAGACAGAATCAAAAAAAGATGAAATTAACATTTCGGACGAGGCAAAAGCTTTATTAGAACAAACCAAAGATGTAGGTCGTGAAGAAAAGATAAACCAAATTAAAGACCAAATTAAAAATGGAACCTATCAAGTGGATTCAGGAAAAGTAGCAGAAAAAATCCTAAAGTGGTTTAAATAGAGAGTGGTTTAAAAAAGCAATTGAAGCGAGGGGTAATCATGGCTCCATTTCAAAATCTCATGAAAGTATTCAGTGAGATCTATCAATCTCATATGGAAATGGTAGAGATGGCAAAACGTAAAAAACAAGTGCTGATTGACGGAGATATTGATGAATTGGCCAAAATCACTCAACTTGAAGCGCGTTGGATAAAAAAAATGGGGAAATTGGAAGAGGAACGAGAGGCAATCGTTGGCCAATTTTTTGAGGACAGAGGATTTGTCTTACAGGAATTCTCCATGTCTGATTTATTAAAGCTATTAACTTCTTCGCAGGAAAAGGCACAATTACAAGAAATCCATCAAAAGTTATCTGATGCCATTGATGAAGTGAAAAGATATAACGAATTAAATACGCAATTGATTTATCAATCTTTAGATTACGTTTCTCATACGTTAGAAATGCTTACAGAACAACCTAAACAAGCCTTTACCTACTCGAAACCAACAACCAAACAATCAACAATGCCAAATCGAGGAATTTTTGATCAAAAAGCATAAAGGAGTGGAAGTATGCGTTCCACATTTCATGGATTAGAAACAGCGAAACGAGGATTGTTTGCTCAACAAACGGCAATCCAAACAACCGGACATAATATTGCAAATGCCAATACCAAAGGATACACAAGGCAGATGGTCGATTTTGTAGCTTCTAAGCCTATTGAAGCACCAGGACTTTCCCATAGCACTGCCCCTGGACAATTAGGAACTGGGGTCGATTTTTCCAATATTCGCCGTATTCGGGAGAGTTTCCTTGATGAACAATTTCGTAACCAAAACAAAGACTATGGCGATTGGACCATTCGTCAGGATACATTAGAAAAATTAGAAGCGATTGTCAATGAGCCATCAGATTATGGAATTCGCTCGGTTGTAGATGATTTTTGGAATGCGTGGCAGGATTTAGCGGGCCAACCCGATAACCTTACAGCTCGTTCAGTTGTCATGGAACGGGCAGGCGCGATGGCAGATGCATTTAACGATGTAGCCAGTAAATTGCAAGATTTAAAAAACGATTTAACAGAAAGTATCAATATCAAAGTAACAGAAGTCAATACCTTAACCAAACAAATTGCGAACTTGAATAAAGAAATTTTTAGAGTAGAAGGTTTAGGAGATCAAGCCAATGATTTGCGGGACCAACGAGATCTTCTCACAGACCAATTGTCCAAGTTAGTCAATATTGATGTGATCAATGCGCCAAATGGGTACACCATCAAAATGGGAAATACCGAATTAGTGAACGGTATCAATGTACCTACCGTGTTAGATGCAAATGCATTACCAGCAGACCTAACCAGTGGGGAAATACATGGATATCTCTTGTCACGAGATCAGTATGTGCAAGATTTCCAAGCACAAATGGATGCGATGGTCAAGGGACTCGTCGAAGGAGAATTTGAATTAACCATACCTACTGGGACAATTTTACCTGATGGGACAACTTTAACAAAAACGGATGGAACTACCGTTACCTATACAGGGGATGCGAATCAACGTACAGTAACAAGTGATATAACTGTAATAATAAAGGGGATAAATGGGTTACACCAATTAGGTTATACCCTTCAAGATCCACTACAAGCAGGTGGCCTATTCTTTACAACCAAAGATGGCAGTGGAAGTTTTACTGCGAATAACATTCAAGTTAATCCGGATATTACAGCAGATGTGAGAAATATAGCTGCCTCCACGAGGACCTATACTTATAATGATGGCACCAATCCCCCTGTAGAAAAAGTAGTGAAAGGGAACAATCAACTTGCCTTATGGATTGGTCAGATGCGAAATGTTTCTATTACCTTTGATAACACCAATAACGCAGTAAGTGGAGAAGGCACCTTTGATGAGTATTTTCGCTCAATGGTTGGCCAGTTAGGAGTAAAAGCACAGGAAGCAACTAGACAAGCTGAGAATCAAAAAGTATTGGTTGAACAGGTAGATAGTCGTAGAGAATCAGTGAGTGGTGTTTCTTTAGACGAGGAAATGGCAAATCTGATTAAGTTCCAACATGCCTATAATGCTTCAGCAAGGATGATTACAACGATTGATGAAATGTTAGATAAAGTAATAAATGGTATGGGTATTGTCGGCCGTTAATAGATAGAAAGTAGGGATCGATGGTGAGAGTAACACAGGGAATGTTAAATTCACAAATGCTTCGCAACCTGAATAATAACTTAACCCGCTTAGAAAAGCTTCAAAACCAAATGTCTACTGGAAAAGTGATCAATAAACCCTCAGATGATCCAGTAGGATTAGGTTTTGCTTTACGCTACCGCAGCGAATTAGCTTCTAACGAGCAATACCAGCGTAATGTAGATTCAGCTATTTCTTGGCTTGAATATGGCGATAAAATGATCAATGAGGCCAATGATGTTCTACAACGGGCAAGAGAATTAGCGGTTCAAGGAGCCAATGGTGCAACTCCTGTTCAGGCGATGCAAGCATTAGGTCAAGAGGTCAATCAATTATATGAGCAACTAGTTCAGATTGGAAATAGCCAGTTTAATGGAAAATACGTATTTAATGGACAAATGACTGATGTGAAACCATATGCGGTTGGAACGGCAGAAACGGTAACCCCTGATGCTGGTGTCATTCAATTTGAAGTTGGAATAGGAACGATAATTCCAGTCAATATTTCTGGTGCAGATCTATTTGGGGACCAAAATGATCCTACCAATGCGTTTAAAGTATTAGCTGATTTAAGAGATGCCTTAAATAATAATGATCAGCAAGGTGTTAGTCAATCATTAGGACAATTAGATTCCAGATTAGATTTGATCATGGAGAAATGGGCAGAAATTGGCGCCCGTTCCAATCGGATCGATTTAATGAAAAACCGTTTAGAAAATACGAATATCAATTTACAAGAATTATTGTCTAAAACTGAAGATGCGGACATGGCTGAACTGCTCATTAATATGAAAACAGAAGAAAACATTTACCAGGCCTCCTTATCTACAGGTGCTAGAATTATTCGGCCTAGTTTAATTGATTTTCTAAGATAATATAAAATGGTGAATTAGAGATGAAAATTCCTCAGATTGAAATTCGCCAAACCTATGCAAAAATCGGTATGGACTCGAAAAGAGCAACATTGCAGATCGAACAACCAAAAGCAGAGGTTTCGATCCAACAAGAGCCAGCTAAAATGGAGGTTCAACATACCTATCCACAGGTCCAAATTGATCAAACAAAAGCTTGGAGTGCATTGGGAAAAAGGCCACCATTAGAGTTGCAAAAGGTTATTTATCATGAAACAAAGCGAATTGTGTTAGATACGATTGCCAAAATTGCCGAAAAAGGAGACCGACTCGCAGCGATTCATATCAAAGAAGATCCTATTCCTGAGATGGCAAAGGAAAACTCGATTCAATTCTACGAGTTTTATTATGAGGGAGAACCTTCATACGATAATGTGGATATTCGCGTCATACCAGGTAGACTAGATATTGAGTGGTATAGAGGAAAGGTAGATATAGAAGTAAAACCTAACAAACCGGTTATAGACTATATTCCAGGGAAACTAAACATTTATATGCTACAAAGAAACTCAATTGAGATTTTACCACCAAAAATTGATCAAAGAATTTAACATTGAAAGGATTTATATTGGTAAGTAACGAAATGCTATAGTAGGTTCTATAGCATTTTTTGATTTGTTCGTAGATGTTCTGGTTTGTATATTCAACGCGCTCCGTTGTCCGTGTATTTCTATTTAATGAAAAATAAGGTAAGAAATACACTCCCAAAAGTCGCTGCTTATGAATATACAAACCAACATGAATGTTAAAATAAAATGTATAGAAAGGGATGTTAATATGGCAAAAATCGAAACGACCCGTTTTGGAGTATTGGAATATAACGAATCAGATGTTCTTCATTTTGAGAAAGGAATCCCAGGCTTTGAAGAGGAGAAACAGTTTATCCTGTTTCAACCCGATCAGGAGAACCCATTAGCCTTTTTACAATCGATCCATACTGTAAATCTAGCATTTGTCATTGCCAATCCATTTTCATTTTATCCCAATTATGAATTTGAATTGGATGAACAGAGTATAGCAGAATTAGAGATTAAAGATGTTAATGAAGTGGCGGTTTGGGGAATTTTATCTATACCCGAGAATTTTAAAAAGGCGACGATGAATTTAAAGGCTCCCATTATTATCAATATAAAAAATAAAAAGGCCAAACAAATCATTCTTCACGAAACCGATTATTTAACCAAAACACCATTATTCCCTCAACAAGTAAAAGAGGGGGTTAAATAGAATGTTAGTTTTAACTAGAAAAAAAGGCGAATCGATCATGCTAGGGCATGATATTGAAATAACAGTGGTTGCCATTGAAGGTGAGCAAATTAAACTAGGAATTAATGCCCCCAAACATATTGATATTCACCGGAAAGAAATCTATATAGCGATACAAGAAGAAAATAAATTAGCAGCAAAACAAAATCTATCGATTGATCTACTAAATGCATTTGTTGAACTTGAAAATAAAAATAAGATGAATTAGAGAGATAATAAGAGAAAAACTTAGAAAATTAACGATAATAACTTATATTTAGCTTAAAACAGGAGGAAAAACCTCTCTATTTTTATTCGATACAAATAATAGAGTAAGTGATTCATAGCGGCCGAATGAATGCTTACAATATCACAAGGATGTGAAAAAACAACTTTTCAAGGAGGAAAATAAAATGAGAATTAATCACAATATTCCCGCATTAAACACGTACCGTCAATTAAGTAACAACAATGTAATGTCTGCTAAATCCATGGAGAAACTTTCATCAGGATATCGTATTAATCGTGCTGGAGACGATGCTGCAGGACTATCGATTTCCGAAAAGATGCGTTCACAAATTCGTGGTTTAGAGCAAGCACAACGTAACTCACAAGATGGCATCTCTTTAATCCAAACTGCCGAAGGTGCTTTAAATGAAACACATAGTATTCTTCAAAGAATGAGAGAATTAATTATTCAAGCAAATAACGGAACAAATGCTAGTGAAGATCTAAGTGCTATACAGGATGAAATTGATGCATTAGCAACAGAAATAACTGGTATTTCCGATAGAACTGAGTTTAATGGAAAAACTCTTCTAAAAGGTAGTTATGCAACTACTGGTATTACATTCCAAATTGGTGCTAATAAAGGTCAAAACGTTGAGGTAACACTTAGTACAATGTCAGCATCTGCTTTAGGCAGTGGTGTAAAAGTAGCAAGTATTAACGTTACGAGTTTTGCTAATACTGCTCTTTCATTTGACAAACAGTTAGCTGGTATTGATGCAGCGATTAAGCAAGTATCAGAAGAAAGATCTTCATTAGGTGCTGTTCAAAATCGTTTAGAGCATACGATTAACAATTTAGGAACATCTTCAGAGAACTTGACTGCAGCAGAATCACGAATTCGTGATGTAGATATGGCTAAAGAGATGATGGAATTTACTAAGAATAATATCTTAATGCAAGCAGCCCAATCTATGTTAGCTCAAGCCAATCAACAACCTCAAGGAGTTCTTCAATTACTCCGTTAGTCTTTAATAATAAAAAAAGACCAAAGGGATCTCCTTTGGTCTTTTTATTAAAATGGAAGGGGGTTATTGAATTGGATATCTATGAAAGAAATTTATTTGCTTATAAAAAAAAATATATGGATTTTGAAATAATTGATGATGAAACTTATTTTGTGGTTGAAATGGGGAAAAATCAAAATCCTACTATTAAATTCACTAATAATGACGCTCAATACTATTTTCACAGTAAATATGATCCCGTAAATGAAGCGAAACGTTGGGCTGATTCCTTTTATGAGGAAGGAAATATTTCTATCTTAATAGGTTTAGGATTAGGTTATCATGCAAAATCTTTATTAAAAAAAATGGATAAAGAAGACTATATGATAATTATAGAACCTTCTAAAGAAATATTTCAATTAGCAATTCAAAATGTTGATCTTACTGATTTAATAAATAATAAGCAAGTATTTATTCACATAGGGACCGATTATAATGGGATAAGATCAATTTTAGAAGGATTTAATAGACAACAGTTTAGACCCTATAAAATTAACATTTCCCACCATTACGATAAACTATTTAATGAAGAAATTAAAAGTATTCTTAAAATAATAGAAGAAGCTATCATGTCATATAAAATAGATTTAAACACTAGAATTTTTTTTTCGGAGAAATGGCAAGAGAATTATCTTCGAAATTTGAAGCATGCAATAGATTCAATCCCGTTCAAAGTATTTGAAGACAAATTTACTTCGCCCGTGATTATTGTTTCTGCTGGTCCGTCACTAAAAGAAGAGATAGACTATTTAAAAACAATACATAACCGTGCGATTATAATTTGTTCAGGCTCAGCTATTACAATATTGGAAAAGTACAATATAAAACCTCATATTATTGTTTCTATAGATGGCGACTTAGAGAATTACAATCATTTTAAAAAATTGAAAAATAGGGATAGACCATTATTCTACTCTCCTCACCTTCATTATAAAATTTTAGACGAATATTTGGGACCTAAAATAGTGTTTCAGCCTACTGGTATTGGGATATATAATTGGTATAATGAAATGATTGGATTTGAAACTGGAACGGTATATCAAGGTTCTTCTGTTGCTAATGGTGTATTAGATATAGCTACCAGGATTTCAAGTGGCCCAATTTGTTTTATTGGCCAAGATCTAGGCTATACTGGTGGATATTCACATCCAGAGGGGCATAACCATAGGAAAAGCTTAGATTCAATAAAAAATAATAACAGGAATTTGTTTACAATTGAATCTAATGATGGAAGTAAATTATTTACAGATTATGTCTATTATGGTATGAAAAAATGGTTTGAAGATTATCTGGATGTAAAAAAATTAGATCATGTATACAATGCTACATTAAAAGGAGCTAAGATTAAAGGAACAAAGCCTATTTCATTTCAAAAATTTATTGAAAAATTTTGTACAATAGAGACTGATATAGAAGCTATGATTTCTGATATTATCATTGAAAATAAAAATGATACAATGAAAGTGAATAGTGAAGAAAAAATTGATGAAATAAAGAATGTAGTTTCGACTTTCATAGAGTATAGTTCAAAAGGAGAAAAAATCTCTAAAGAATTATTGGAAACGGTAATAAATAATAAGTCTGATGATAAAAAGATAAACAAACTTTTGGTTAAATTAAACAAAGTAGATAGGAAGATTCATCAATTAAATGATAAAGATTTAATACTTTATTTCATAAAACAACCACTGATGATAAAAATGGAATTCTGGAAAAATAGAAAAAAAACTGATGATGAAAAAAAAGATGTTAGTATTGCCGAGAAGAATTACTATTTTTATAAGGAATTAAATAGTATGGCAAATAAAGTGAAGGTAATATTAGAACAAATATGATATTGGAGTGGGAAAATGAAACAACAAATCATAGATTTAATAGAATCAATGGACGACTATTTGCCAAAGCTTATAAAAGCATCTGATCTAATAACTGAGCAGTTTCAAATGGCAAATAATGAAAAAGCTCTAAATACCTTAAAAGATTATATAGATGGGGTTCATTGGTTATTTGATGGCTTATATCTTATAAAGTCTGCAAATGATAATTATATGAGTGAGATACAACTTTCAACACTATCGGATGCCCTTAGGGAATTAGAACTCGCAATAAAAAATGGTGATCATGTCTTATTATCAGATATATTACAGTATGAATTAAAAGAAATTTTTACAGGATATCTTAAACATATAAAAAATTTTCATAACCAGTTGTTAAATAATCATCTTCAATGAAAGCTTAAGCTAGAGATATTATAAAGAGGTAGCACTATGCTACCTCTTACTTTACATCCAGCACAATTTCCCCTATGTTGACTTTCTTAGTCAATAGTATAATTTTCTAAGTCTAGAAGAACTTCTTTTGAATTTCTTACTTTCTTTACGCTATTTTTTTTAGTCAGTACATATCTCTTAATATCTTTCCTATATTGGAGTTTAACATAATTTTGGTATCAGCATTTTCAAGAATATCAAAAGGAGATTTTATATAAGTTTTACGTATTTTACTAAATAAAAAACTTAAAAATAACATAAAAAAAACCGATAATTAAAATAAAAAGAGTTATGGAGGATATTCTAGTGAATCTTAAAGGAAAAAAAATATTGGTTACTGGTGCAGATGGATTTATTGGTTCTCATTTAGTTGAGGAATTGGTTAGAAGAGAAAATAATGTGAAAGCGTTTGTACTATATAACTCCTTTAATTCATGGGGATGGTTAGACCAATCTCCAATCGAAATTAGAAACAGTATTGAGGTTTTTTCGGGGGATATAAGGGATCCCTATGGTGTAAAACAAGCAATGAAAGATTGTGATATTGTCTTTCATTTAGCCGCTCTTATTGCTATACCCTATTCTTATCATTCACCTGATACCTATGTGGATACCAATATAAAAGGAACTTTAAATATTTTACAAGCAGCTCGTGAACTTGGTATTGAAAAAGTAGTTCACACCTCAACAAGTGAGGTATATGGCACAGCAAAATATGTTCCAATTGATGAAGAACATCCTTTACAGGGTCAATCTCCTTATTCTGCATCAAAAATAGGTGCTGATCAAATCGCTATTTCTTTTTATAAATCTTTTAATACGCCTGTATCGATAATACGCCCTTTTAATACTTATGGTCCTAGACAATCGGCACGTGCTGTTATTCCAACGATAATTACCCAAATTGCTAAAGGAGAAGGAAAAATTAAATTAGGTGCCTTACATCCTACACGCGATTTCAATTATGTAAAAGATACTGTACAAGGTTTTATTTCGGTAGCAAAATCAGATGAATCAATTGGTGAGGTTATTAATATAGGTAGTAGTTTTGAAATATCGATTGGTGATACTGCCCACCTAATAGCTGAACTAATGGGAAAAGAAATAGAGATAGAAACAGATAATATTCGTATGAGACCTGAAAAAAGTGAAGTTGAACGTTTATGGGCGAATAATAGGAAGGCTAAAGAATTATTAGGCTGGGAACCACATTATGGTGGGGTTAAAGGATTTAAAAAAGGTTTAAAAGAAACAATCAATTGGTTTACAAATCTTGAAAATCTAAATCGCTACAAAGCGGGGATTTATAACATATGAAAAAAAATTTTGATCTAAATACCATCATAGATACTTTAAAAAGTGTATTGCCCAAAGATAAAGATTTTATCGCGTTACATGAACCGTTTTTTGGTGGAAACGAATGGAATTATGTCAAGGAATGTATAGATTCTGGATGGGTTTCCTCTGTGGGGCAATATGTTAATCGTTTTGAACATGCTTTAGCAGAATTAACAGGAGTAAAATACGTGGTTGCAACGGTTAATGGAACGGCAGCTTTACATATTGCCCTGAAACTCGTTGGTGTAAAGTCTAATGATGAAGTGTTAATCCCAGATATGACTTTTGTGGCAACAGCAAATGCTGTTAAATACTTAGGAGCTATTCCACATTTTGTAGATATATCAGAAAAAACTCTAGGTTTAGATCCACATAAATTAGAAGGTTATCTTAAAGAGATTGTAAATGTTCGGCCTGATGGCTGTTTTAATAAACTCAGTGGAAGAAGGATTAAAGCTGTTGTTCCAATGCATGCTTTTGGACATCCTGTAGATTTAGACCCTTTAGTTGAAGTGTGCAAAAGATATAAACTAGAATTAATAGAAGACGCAGCGGAGTCCTTAGGAGCCTATTATAAAGGGCGGCATACAGGAAACTGGGGGAAAATTTCCGCATTAAGTTTTAATGGTAATAAAGTAGTTACCACCGGAGGTGGTGGAGCAATATTAACAAATGATGAAATCATTGCTAAACAAGCAAAACATATTACAACAACCGCAAAGCTACCTCATAAATGGAAATTTGACCATGATCAAGTTGGGTATAATTATCGACTCCCTAATATAAATGCCGCATTAGGATGTGCCCAATTAGAACAACTGCCTACTTTTTTAGAGAAAAAAAGATCCTTGGCTAATCAATATAAAAAGGCTTTTACTCAGGTTGATGGGATAACCTTTTTTACTGAGCCAGAATTTGCTAAAAGTAACTATTGGCTAAATGTATTACTTCTTGACAGGGAAAAAAGTTATTATCGAGATTCGTTATTAGAAATGACGAATAGTAACGGAATTATGACCCGTCCAGCATGGACTTTGATGCATAAATTACCTATGTTTCAAAAATACCCTACAATGGATGTATCTGTAGCAGAAGATATTGAAAAACGTTTGATTAATATTCCTAGTAGTCCTAATTTAGGAGGAAGCAATGGTTAAAAGAAAGATATGTGTGGTAACAGGCAGTCGGGCAGAGTACGGTTTACTTTATTGGTTGATGAAAGAAATTCAGCAAGATGAAGAAATGAACCTTCAGATTATTGTCACTGGTATGCATTTATCCCCTGAATTTGGTTTAACTTATAAAATAATTGAAGAAGATGGTTTTAATGTAGATGAGAAGGTAGAAATGCTATTATCAAGTGATACATCTGTAGGGATTGCGAAATCAATTGGTCTAGGTATTATAGGTTTTGCAGACGCACTAGAACGCTTAAAACCTGATCTTATGGTATTGTTAGGCGATAGATATGAAATTTTAGCTGCTGCCCAAGCTGCTATGGTTGCAAAGATTCCAATTGCACACATTGCTGGCGGTGATACGACGGAGGGGGCGTATGATGAAGCAATTCGCCATAGTATTACAAAAATGTCTCATTTGCATTTTGTTACAAATGAGGAAGCAGCTAAGAGAGTTAGGCAACTCGGGGAAAATCCAAAACATATCTATAATGTGGGAAGCCCAGGGTTGGATCAAATTAATCGTCTAAAATTACTAAGTCGATCAGAAGTAGAACGATCACTTGATTTTAAACTAAAGGATAAAAATCTCTTAATTACTTTCCATCCAGTAACTTTAGACGATCAACCTGCATTACGCCAATTTCACGAACTATTGGATGCTCTAGATTCTTTAGGGGCAGATGTAGGCCTTATCTTTACTAAGCCCAATGCCGATTCAGACGGGCGAATTTTAATCAAAATGATTGACGATTTTATTTTATCTCATCCAAATGCAAAAGCCTATAATTCATTAGGTCAACTTCGATATTTAAGTACAATATCACATGTTGATGCTGTTGTAGGTAATTCTTCTAGTGGACTTTATGAAGTGCCTTCTTTTAAAAAACCAACTGTTAATATTGGAGATCGGCAAAAAGGTAGATTACAAGCTTCTTCAGTTATCAATACTGAACCAATTAAAGAGGAGATTCTAAAAACTATACATTTAGCCTTTCATTTAGATTGCTCTAATGTAATTAATCCTTACGGAGATGGAAGTAGTTCAAATCGTATTGTCAAACATTTAAAGGAAATAAGAGATTACAAGCTGTTACTTAAGAAACATTTTTTTGAGGTGAATGTAAAATGATACAAACTCATCCTCGCACATTTATCATTGCTGAAGCGGGTGTTAATCATAATGGTTCATTAGAATTAGCTAAAAGACTTGTAGATATTGCGGTAGAAGCTGGTGCAGATGCAATAAAATTTCAGACTTTTAAAGCGAATAAAATATCAGTAAAAAATGCGCCTAAAGCAGATTATCAAAAAAAAACAACAGACAATAATGAATCTCAATTTGATATGTTAAAAAAACTAGAATTGGATGAATTTTCTCATAAAATCCTAATAGACTATGCTGACGAAAAGGGAATTGAATTTTTATCAACTCCTTTTGATCTAGAAAGTGCAGAATTTTTGACAACTCAATTAAATTTGTCAAAAATTAAAATTTCTTCAGGTGATATTACAAATGCACCTTTATTATTAAAAATTGCTAAAACAGGGACACCTGTGATTCTATCAACTGGAATGAGTTCGCTTAGTGAAATTGAAGCAGCTCTTAGTGTATTAGCCTATGGCTATACAAACTTAAATGAAGAGCCTTCATTAGAGGTTTTTCAAAAAGCCTATGCTAGAATTGAAGGCCAACAGGTTTTGCAAGAAAAAGTCACTTTACTTCACTGTACCTCTGAATACCCTGCACCGTTTGATGAAGTAAATCTTAAAGCAATGGATACAATAAAACATGCCTTTCAATTACCTGTAGGATTATCTGACCATACTACCGGAATTGCTATACCAATAGCAGCCGTGGCGCGTGGAGCAAGAATAATAGAAAAACATTTTACTTTAAATAAAAACCTACCTGGGCCAGATCATAAGGCATCGTTAGAACCTGATGAATTGAAAGAAATGATAAGATCAATTAGACAAGTAGAAATAGCTTTAGGCTCCCCGATAAAAAGTCCTACTTTATCTGAATTAAATAATAAAACGGTTGTTCGAAAAAGTTTGATTGCAGCTACAAAGATTAAAAAAGGAGAACATTTTACTGAAAAAAATCTAACTGTAAAAAGACCAGGTAATGGAATTTCTCCTATGCATTATTGGGATTGGCTAAATAAAACTTCAGATAAAGATTATGAAGCTAATGAGATGGTGAGGCCATGAATTATCCTATTATAGTAATTGGTGGCGGTGGGCATGCAAAAGTATTAATTGAAATTTTAAGGATTCAATCTGCTGATATTTTGGGGATTGCTTTACCAAACCATAATCAAAACACACTATTTGGATTCAAAGTAATTGGGAATGATGATGAAGTATTTAAGTACAATCCTAAGGAAATTAGACTTGTAAACGGAATAGGATCCATTGGGGATACAAAAAAGCGTCAAAAATTATATGAGCATTTCAAATCAAAAGGGTATATTTTTGCTAATGTAATTCATCCTTCTGCGGTTCTAGCTAATGATATTGAACTTTCTGAGGGCATACAAATTATGGCAGGGTCAATTGTTCAATCAGGAACTAGAATTGGGGAAAATACGATTGTAAATACAAAAGTTTCAATTGATCATGATTGTGAAATAGGGTCACATGTGCATTTGGCACCGGGAGTAACATTATCTGGAGGAATTAAAGTCGAAGATGGAGTACATGTGGGAACAGGTGCCACAGTTATTCAAGGAATTACTTTAGGTAAAAACTGTTTAATAGGAGCTGGGGCAGTAGTTATTAGGAATGTACCGAAAGATGTTACCGTTGTAGGGGTACCTGCTAGGGAGGTATTGAAATGAGAGATTGGAGAAGCATTTTGATTGGTCCGTATACTTCAATTTTAAATGCGATTGAAATCCTAGACAAAGGGGCACTGCAAATTGCATTAGTAGTAGATAATCACCAGAGATTATTGGGTACTGTTACGGATGGTGATATCCGTAGGGGAATTCTAAAAGGTATCTCTTTTGATTCAAGTGTTATTGAAATTATGAATCGACAACCAATTACGGCGAAAGTAAGTGATGACGATAAGTATATTCTATCAATTTTAAAAAAAAATAGAATTCATCATATTCCTATTATTGATGAAAATGGGATGCTAAGAAGTGTAAAGTTTTTAGATAATCTTGTCGGAGTCAAATCTTATGATAATTGGGTCGTTATAATGGCAGGAGGACTAGGAACTCGTTTGAAACCATTAACTGAGAATACACCTAAACCGTTACTTAAAGTAGGAAGTAAACCTATTTTAGAAACAATAATAGAAAATTTTATTGATCAAGGGTTTCATCGGTTTTATTTATCCGTTAATTATAAAGCAGAAATGATAAAAGAATATTTTGGTGATGGCTCTAAATGGGGAATTGAAATACGATATTTATACGAAGATAAAAGACTAGGAACGGCAGGAGCATTAAGTCTTATTAATGATATACCTAATCAACCAATCATTGTTATGAATGGAGATATATTGACTAAAATTAATTTCCAACAATTGATAGACTTTCATATAAATATGAAAGGTCAAGCCACTATGTGTGTTAGAGAGTTTAGTTATCAAATTCCATATGGTGTAGTAAAAATTAATAATCATCGTTTACTTACTATAGAAGAAAAACCTATTAACAACTATTTTGTAAGTGCTGGAATTTATGTTTTAAATCCAGAAGTTTTGCCTATGATACCTGAGAATCAATTCTATGATATGCCAAGTTTATTTGAAAATATCATTAATAGAGGATTAGAATCTCTAGTATTCCCAATTAGAGAATATTGGTTAGATATTGGTAGATTAGATGATTTCAAGAGAGCGAATAAGGAATATAATGAGGTGTTTTAATGTTAAATGGAAAGAGAATATTAGGAATAATCCCTGCTCGTGGTGGTTCAAAAGGAGTTCCTCGGAAAAATATTAGAGAAGTAGCAGGGAAACCCCTTATTGCATGGACAATTGAAGAAGCAAGAAAATCGAAATATATTGATCGGTTAATTCTTTCCTCTGACGATAAAGAGATTATTCAAGTAGCGAACGAATATGATTGTGAGGTTCCTTTTGTACGCCCAAAAAAATTAGCAAGAGATGATACTCCTGGAATTGATCCAGTACTTCATGCTATAGAGACGTTACATGGGTTTGATTATATTGTCCTGTTGCAACCAACCTCCCCTTTACGTAGAGTAGATGATATTGATGGATGCATAGAAAAGTGTTTACGAAATCTATATGATTATTGTGTTACAGTAAATGAGGCTGATAAAAGTCCTTACTGGATGTACGCAATTGAGAATGATAAAATGGTTGCAGTTCTTAGTCAAGATAAGATAATAAATAGAAGACAAGAATCTCCTAAAGTTTACGTATTGAATGGTGCTATATATATAGCAAAAACTGAAAAATTAGTAGAATCAAAAACTTTCTTAACAAATGAAACTGTTCCATATATTATGCCTAAGGAACGCTCTTTAGATATTGACACAGAATTTGATCTTAAAATTGTTGAAATTCTATTAAATAATCCTTTAAAAAATGTATCTGAATTTTGATTTAATTTATAGAATTAGTCATAAAAAGAGGTAGCACTACGCTATCTCTACTTCATATTCACCGAATTTCCCCATGCTGTTTTTTAAAATCAATAGTATATTTTCCTGATACCTTTCCTATATTGGAATCCGCCATAATTCTAACATAATAAAAAAAATGTAAAAAAATCGATAAAACCTTCCGATATAAATAGTAAGAATTGTGATGAATAGAAGGATGTGATGGTTTTGAGTATTGATCGGATTTCATCGTTACGGTCTGCCCTTCCAATGCAAAGCAAAACTCAAGAGAGGCCAATTTTAGAACAGGTTGAAAATTCTGTTGAAGAGAATGTAAAAGTATCAAATCAACAAGAGGTCAACAAAGAACAAATCGAAAAGACGATTAAGGGGATTAATCAATTTTTAGAACCAGCTCATACATCCCTTAAGTTTCAGTTACATGATAAGTTAAACGAATATTATGTGGAGATCGTCGATACAACGACCAATGAAGTGATTAAACAGATCCCACCGAAAAAATTCTTAGATATGTATGCTTCGATGATGGAATATATGGGATTAATTGTCGATCGTAAAATTTAAAGGTAGGGGTGAATAAAATGGTAATGAGAATTAGTGGTCTTGCTTCTGGAATCGATATTGATAGTATTATTAAGGATTTGATGAAGGCGGAACGAATGCCTTTAAATAAACTGACACAAAAGAAGCAATTCCTAGAATGGCAACGTGATGATTACCGAGAGATGAATAAACTTTTAACAGAGCTAGATCAATTTATTAGTGTGACACAAACGGATGGAATTGGCAGACAAAGTACTTTTTTAAAAAAGGTGATTTCTAGTTCCAATGAGAGTGCTGTAACCGCTAAAAATATAAATGGTACTACAGACATCAATACACAGATTGGTGTTTCACAATTAGCAAAAGCTGCTTCTATGTGGAGTGCTGGGGATATAAGAAGTAATCAAAACTTTAATCCAGATGACTTATTAGTAAATCAAAAGGATAATCTGGTCAATGGGGCTAATCTACCAACAACATCATTTAATATTCATATCCAGGCGATTCAGTCCGACGGTTCGGTCGCAGAAAAATCAATCACTGTTGACCCGAATACGATGAGTTTAAATCAAGTGATGAGTGAAATCAATAAAAAATTAGATGTGAATGCCTTTTATGATTCAAAAAGTGGGAAAGTGGTTCTTTCGGCTAAAAATACAGGTGATGCAGCAAACCTACCTGAAATAAAAATAATGGATACCGATACCAATGGCTATAACTTTATGACAAGCGTACTCGGTTTATCGGCAGATAGTGACATAGCAGCTAGTAATTCTATAGGTCAAACTGGGCAAAATGCCAAATTTACATTTAATGGTATGTCTATGGAAAGAACTTCTAATACTTTTCAAATCAATGGCTATGAATATACCTTAAAAAATACAACGGTTGATTCATCTGGCATTGTTCAACCTGTAACTCTTACTTCCACAACAGATACTGATGCCATTTTTGATTCTGTGGTCAAATTTATTGATAAATATAACGAGATCATCGGCAAGATCAATGATAAGATTTCGCAGGAACGTTATCGAGATTATCTCCCTTTAACAGATGAACAAAAACAGGACATGTCGGAGAAGCAAATTGAGTTATGGGAAGAAAAGGCTAAAAGTGGTTTAATTCGCAATGATTCGATTCTTTCAGGTGGATTAAATCAAATGAGGTTAGATATTTATAGTCCAGTAACTGGTCTGACTGGAACCTATTATGATGCAAAAAAAGGACAAAATGTAACGGTCAATCAACTAGCTAGTATTGGTATTGAGACATCTAGTAGTTATACGGATAAAGGAAAGTTGATTCTGAAGGATGAGGCTAAATTAAGGGATGCGATTTCCCAAAATCCAATGGCCATTTATGATTTATTTAATAAAGAAGTAAAAGATGCCAATGGAAAATTAGTGTCTGACCAAAGTGGGATTGCAGAACGACTTCGCGACACCATAAAAAATACGATGTCAAATATTGAAGCAAAAGCTGGAAATACCTATTTAGCTAACAGCCAGTATACTATTGGCAAAGATTTAGACCGAGTCGATAAAAGCATTGATGCTTTTCAAGATCGTTTGCTTCAGATTGAAGATCGATATTACCGCCAATTTACAGCGATGGAACAAGCGATTCAACGGGCTAATCAACAATCGGCTTATCTCATGCAACAATTTGGTGGGGGATTACAATAGTTAACGAAGGAGTGATTGTATGTCAATCCAGAATCCATACCAAGCCTATCAACAAAATACAGTCAATAGCGCTTCGCCTGGGGAGCTAACCTTGATGTTATATAATGGCTGTTTGAAGTTTATCAAGCATGCCAAACAAGCGATTGTTGATCATAAGTTTGAGGAGAAGAACACGAACTTAATCAAAGCGCAAAACATTATCCGTGAATTGATGATTTCTCTAAACATGGATTATGAAGTGGCCAAAAATATGATGCAAATGTATGACTATATACTAAACCGTTTAATTGAAGCCAACTTAAAAAATGATATCGAAATACTAAATGAAGTAGAAGGTTATGTGGTAGAATTTCGCGATACTTGGAAAGAAGTGATTCAAATCAACCGTAGAATCCAATATGGCCAAGGTGGACAAATCTAGTGAGTCTGGTAAAACAATTATATGAGGTAGCAAATCAATTCTATCAATATTTACTCATCCAGCCGCAAAAAGAGCAAAGGGACGCCTATATTGAACAAATCAATCAATTTCTAGATCGGCGCGAAGAACTCATATCCAAGTTGCCAAAAGTGTTGGACGATGAAGAAAAAATACTAGGGGGGAAAATTATTCAACTTAATCATTCGATTGATGAGCTATTAAAAAAACGATATGATGAGATTGAGGCAGATCTTAAACAGATACGTCAGCAAAAAATGGTTCAACAAAAGTATGCACAAACGGTCGTTTCTGTCTCGTTTGATGGGATGTTTTTTGATAAACGCAAATAATGGGGGATTAAATGATGGGACACATCCACGACCACGAAGATGAGCATAATCATCATCATGAACACAATGATGACGATCACTATTATGATGATACTGTTTTACAAGATAATCAGGTGATCTTTTTAAACCATTATATTGAAATGTTGCAAATCTGTGATGAAGGTATTGAATACCTTTCGATTCGCATCAAGAAAGAAAGTCATTTGGATGTGACCATCTTTAGCAATTGTATTGATGCCTTTAAGTCGATTCAAGAAGCCAATTTTTTGTCTTGGAACATTATGAAGAAAATTGATCGGGAGGTTCATGATTCGATCCGTTCCTTTGATGATTTTCTCCCTATTTTTGAACAGGTTTTAACCTACCAAGAGGAAGGAAACTATCAACTACTAGCAGATACACTAAAAGAACAGCTATTTCCTCACTATCTGGATTGGTCAAAAAAGGTTCAAGAGGCATTTAAACCTTATTTACAACATTAGAGTCTTAGTAAAACGAACCATTATAAAGCCCCTATCTGTCCAAAATATGATATAATTAAGAAGGAAAATGGGGAAAAGGATGATGGCGATGAGTGAAGAACTAAAGGGGATTTATGATTTAATTAATCAAATGGATCAGCGGATAAATCGAAGACTAGATCATCAAGATCATATGATTCAACAATTGATAGGGATTGTAGGTGCTACTAATTCTCATTTAGAAGAAATGGAACAAGAAATGAATGAAATGAAACAAGATATGAATGAAATGAAACAAGAAATGAATGAAATGAAACAAGATATCGCTGGGATGAAACAAGATATCAAAGAGATTAAGCAAAACCAAGATGAAATGTCTAAAATGTTGTCTACTCAAAATGTAGATATTGAATTCGCTCATACCAAGATACTACAAAACGAACGGGATATTGCTCAGATTAAAAAAGTAATCTTAGGCTAATTGAAAGGTAAAAAACAATGATAGAAATTAGCTAACAGTATTGCAGAGATTGGTTAAATTCAACCGATCTTTTTTTATTCTATTTATTAAAGATAAAAAAGTATAATTTTCTTCCACTTGTCATTTAAAGGTTTGTATATTAAAATTTTCTTAATATTCCCTTAAAAGAACGCCTATTCTTGTGCACAATGTGAACAAAAACCTGTGGATAATGTGCATAACTCTGTGAATAAGTAGGGATAAAGGGATAAAGCTTGTGGATAGGTTTGTAGATAATGAAGAGGGTTTGTGAATAAGATCAATTTAATCGTATAAAATTTAATTACAAAAAAGTGATTGATATTTATTCGTATATATGTATAATAATACATATACAAAATACAAACAAATTGTTTTTGAACATTAAGAGGGGGTTTTTTATTTGAAAAGTAAAGGGATAAAAATGGCATTATTATCTATCATCTTACTATTAGGAGTTATTGGGTTGATAGGTTGTGGTACAAGTACAACCAGTCAACCAACAGAAAAGACAGATCAAGGTCAAGCTGCAGATCAAAATGCAGAACAAACAACCGCTGAAGACAAAACCTATGTAGTGGTTACCAATGCCGAGTTTCCTCCATTTGAAATGACATTACCATCTGGGGAAATCGTCGGCTTTGATATTGATTTGATGAATGCCATTGCTGAAGCATCAGGGATTAAGATCAAAATTCAACATACTGGCTGGGAAGCGATGTTAAAGGCAGTTGAAAACGGCAACGCAGATATTGGAGCCTCAGGAATCACCATTCGTGATGACCGTAAAGAAATGTATGATTTTACAGATCCATATTTTGAAGCCACACAGTTAATTTTATTACCTGAGGGCTCAAATATTTCTTCTGCCAAAGACCTTGAAGGAAAAAATGTAGGCTTCCAAAGTGGAACGACTGGGGAAACAGCTGCACAAAATATCTTTGGTAAGGATTATAAAGGATTAAAAGGCTATGCCGATTTACCGACAGCTGTGAACGATTTGTTTACAGGACGTATTGCAGCCGTTATAGGGGATAATGCTGTGGTAGCAGAGTTCGTAAAGCAGAATCCCGATAAAAAACTACAATTAGTGAAAGATGAGGCTTTTGAAAAAGAATACTATGGTTTCATCGTGAAAAAGGGAAATCAGGAATTGTTGTCTAAATTACAGGATGGGTTAAAGAAAATTAAAGAGAATGGAACATACCAAGAAATCTATAACAAATATTTTGCTGAGTAAATATAGGTCGTTTAGCTAGGTTTTGTACGAGTTCATGATAGGGTAAAAAATAGGCTTGTCATTTTACGTGTTGTAAAATAGCAAGCCTGTTCTTTTTTTTTGCTAAAGAACGTACTTTCTCTCCTAATGTTTTATTCCTAGAAAAACACGGACAACGGAGCGCATTGGAATATACAAACTTTTCTATTGATTTTTTATTCTAATGTATGTATAATCATTCGGGTGGATAAAAATAAAAAGTTATTCATAAATTATCATTGTAACCAAATATGCTAACAAGGGGGAACTACAGTGAAAAGAAATTTTAAAATAGGAATATTATCACTTATTTTGATCATAGGCAGTATTGGCTTGATCGGTTGTGGTGCAAGCCAAGAAAATAAAACAGAAAATCAGGCGAAAGAGGGTACAAAAACCTATACAGTGGTAACAGATGCAACCTTTCCGCCATTTGAATCTACGTTACCATCTGGAGAAGTTGTCGGATTTGACATGGATTTAGTGAATGCTATTGCTGAAGTACAAGGATTTAAAGTGAATATTCAACACGTAGGCTGGGATCCAATGATGAATTCGATCTCTACAGGGAAAGCAGATATTGGCGCAGCCGGAATTTCGATTGATGACGAGCGCAAGCAAAGTTACGATTTTACAGAGCCTTATTTTGAAGCAACACAATATATCTTAGTTCCAGAAGATTCAACCGTAACTTCTGTTGATGATCTTAAAGGACAAAATATTGGTTTTCAAAGTGGAACAACAGGTGAAAAAGCTGTTCAAAAGGTATTTGGTAAAGATTATGCAGGTGCAAAGGGATATGTAGACTTACCCACTGCAGTTAATGATATGTTAACTGGACGGATTGTTGCAGTAGTTGGTGATAATGCAGTATTAGGAGAATTTTTAAAACAATTCCCTGACAAAAACCTTAAAGTAGTGAAAGATGACCGATTTGAAAAAGAATTTTATGGTTTGATGGTGAAAAAGGGAAATCAAGAATTGTTAGATCAATTAAATGCAGGATTAAAGAAAATTAAAGAGAATGGCAAATATCAAGAGATCTACAATAAATATTTTGCTGAATAATAACTAACGATATGAATTATCGTTCAGTGCGTGAAAAGAGGGTTTATGATGAATGAATGGAGTGCAGTATTTGAGTATCGATATTGGTTTTTCCGTGGCGTAGGGTACACCATTCTTCTAACATCAGTGGGGGTTTCCTTTGGGACGATCATTGGCCTTTTTATTGGCTTGGGACAACTATCTCAAAATCGCTTTTATAAGTTATTTAGCCGTATTTATGTGGATTTATTTAGAGGTACCCCATTATATGTACAAATCTTAATTGTCCATTTTGCGGTGTTACCGGCCTTTTTTGGGGACCAATCACCCTCTGCGATTTTTTCCGGCTTTGTTGCCTTATCCTTAAATTCCGGTGCTTATGTAGCTGAGATTTTCCGAGCAGGTATTTTATCGATTGATAAAGGGCAAATGGAGGCAGCTCGTTCTTTAGGAATGAGTCATAGACAAGCCATGAGGTATATTATTTTACCTCAGGCTTTCAAAAGAATGTTACCTCCTCTAGGAAATGAATTTATCGCTTTGTTAAAGGATTCTTCTTTATTAGCAGTTATTGCAACACCTGAATTAACCTATGCCGGCCAAATGACCGCTAAAAATACATTTACAACATTTGCGCCATACTTAACGATTGCTGCGATTTATTTAATCTTAACATTGATTTTATCCCGTGGGGTTAGAGGGTTAGAAAGGAAGTTTTCCAATGATTAAGGTTGAAGGGTTATATAAAAAATATGATCAACTTGAAGTGTTAAAGGGAATTGATGTTCATATTCACCCTAAGGAAGTTGTCTGCGTGATTGGTCCAAGCGGTTCAGGGAAAAGTACCTTTTTACGTTGCTTAAACCGTTTAGAAGAGTTTCAAGCAGGGAAAGTGATCGTTAATGGTGATGACTTATCTGATCCTAAGGTTAATCTAAATATGGTTAGAACCCACGTGGGTATGGTTTTTCAGCATTTTAATTTATTCCCTCATATGACAGTGCTGGATAATTTAACCATTGCTCCGATTAAGGTATTAAATATGCCTAAAGAAAAGGCCGAAGAGATAGCGAAAAAGTATTTAGGAAAAGTTGGGCTTTTGGAAAAAGCGGATACTTATCCAGACCAATTATCTGGTGGTCAGAAACAACGGGTGGCCATTGCTAGAGCTTTAACTATGGAACCAACGGTCATGCTTTTTGATGAACCAACCTCTGCTTTAGACCCAGAAATGGTTGGCGAAGTGTTAGAAGTAATGAAGCAGTTAGCGAAGGAAGGAATGACAATGGTTGTGGTGACCCATGAAATGGGTTTTGCTCGCGAGGTCTCCAATCGAGTCATTTTTATGGATGGAGGAAAAATTGTCGAGCAAGGTTCACCAGAGGATATTTTTTCCAATCCGCAAAATCCAAGAACACAGTCTTTCTTAAGCAAGGTTCTATAAAGTAAGAGATCATAAGAGGTAAATTAAGTATAAATAAGTAATCTTTTTGAAAAAATAGAAATGGGGAAAGATCTCAAAATCCATTTGACTGTATGGAACTTACAGTGTTATATTCAAATGGAGAGAAATTTCTCGGATTTTATTGATGAAAGGATTGTGTCAGTAGATGCAAGGAAAAGTTAAATGGTTTAATGCAGAAAAAGGTTTTGGATTCATTGAAAGAGAAGATGGTGGCGATGTATTTGTTCATTTTTCAGCCATTCAAGGCGAAGGCTTCAAAACCTTAGAAGAAGGTCAAGCTGTTGAATTTGACATTGTTGAGGGAGATCGTGGACCTCAAGCTGCAAATGTTATCAAGTTATAATCCCTTTTAGGTTACATATACATTGATAACGTAAACCTCTCTATACCTATAGAGGGGTTTTATTTAGTATGCAGAAAGTGTAACTTTCTTCCTCCCTTACTCTTTATTCAGAGAAAGGCATGGATAAAGGAGCGCATTGTAATATTACAAACCGTAACATATTTTTCTATACTTTTTTTAAAAATCAAAGAAGGATTTTTGCTGAAAACAGGGAATAAATATAACTATGAAAGGAGGAGTTTACCATGAAATTTAACGTTCGTGGAGAGAACATTGTAGTGACCGAAGCATTAAGAGAATATGTAGAGAAGAAAGTAGGTCGCATTGAGAAGTATTTTGATACTCCGCCTACCTCAGATGTAAACGTAACCATGAAGGTAGTAAAAGATCTGCATACGGTCGAGGTTTCCGTATTACTCCCTGGGGTCGTTTTAAGAGGGGAAGAGTCTGGTGAAGACATGTACGCAGCTATTGATTTAGTTGTAGAAAAGCTTGAAAGACAAATCAGAAAACACAAAACAAAGATCAACCGAAAATTTAGACAAGAAGGTAGCCTAAAGACCTTATTTAAAGAAGAGCCAAATGGAAAAGTTTCCGAAGAAGAGGAAGATGATTTTAAGGTTGTTAAAACCAAACGATTTAACCTTAAACCAATGGATATAGAAGAAGCCATTTTACAAATGAATATGTTAGGACATAATTTCTTCGTATTTTCTAATGCAGAAACAGATGAGATGAATGTTGTTTATAAACGTAAAGATGGAAAATATGCGTTAATTGAGCCAGAATTTTAAAAAATAAAGAGTGAGTAAAATAAAACCAGACCAAAGCGATTTAATGCTTTAGTCTGGTTTTTTCCACTTGTCATTTAGGGGTTTATATATTCCATAAGCTGCGACATAGCGTGACTAGCAGCTTTAGCTGTGTAGCACGACTTGTACACTTTGTGTGCTTTCAGAAGTGCCCTTCTCTCCTTAATCTTTATTCATAGAAGGGTACGGATGACGGAGCGCGATGGAATATATAAACCTTTTATTTGAGGGCTTTTTAAGAAAGAGCCAATACTTTTTTAATTAATTTTACATCCGTTTCTAATTGGTCAACCCTTTTTTCGACTTTTGCATAAAGAAAGCCGATTTGGTTAATTTGTTCCGTATTATCTGCAACTTGTTTAGATATAGTATCTAGTTTCTGATAAACGACTTGGAATTGTTGACTGATATTGTCTTCCATAGATGTCATTCTGTCTTCTATAGTTGTGATTCTGTCTTCCATAGATGTCATTCTGTCTTCTATAGTTGTGATTCTGTCTTCCATAGATGTCATTCTGTCTTCTATAGTTGTGATTCTGTCTTCCATAGATGTCATTCTGTCTTCTATAGTTGTGATTCTGTCTTCCATAGATGTCATTCTGTCTTCTATAGTTGTGATTCTGTCTTCCATAGATGTCATTCTGTCTTCTATAGTTGTGATTCTGTCTTCCATAGATGTCATTCTGTCTTCTATAGTTGTGATTCTGTCTTCCATAGATGTCATTCTATCTTCTATAGTTGTGATTCTGTCTTCTATAGATGTCATTTTGTTATCCATTTGTGTAAGCTTATCCATGATTTGCATTAAAATTTCCTGTTCCAACGGTTATGCCTCCTTTCAATTCATTTTTAAAATAGGTTTTATGCCGTACAGTAGTTGCTAAAAATATTATATAACAAGAACACGTGTTTGTATATCTTTTTTTAAAAAAATAATGAGCGAATTAATTATACCCTAATTGTTAGATTGATTCCATCAGGTTATCGTAAAATGATATATCTCTGTATAGCTAATGAAACTAATATGTATTTTTCTCGTTAATTTAAAATAGAGGATTTTTTAAAAAAGATAAAGGTGTTTTTTGGCTAAATTCGGGCGATATGGAAAAAATAAATCTAGTATTTTATAGGAGAATTTGACTTTTATACCGCAAAACATGATAAAATAAAATTTGATATTGTTGAAATAATGAACATATTTTTGTTCTCTGAGAGGAGATGTTCCCGTGCTTGGATTGGTAAAAAAGGTTTTTGGTGATACCAACGATAGGGAAATTAAACGTTTAAATAAAATAGTCAATCAAGTGAATCAGTTGGAGTCAACTATTAGTACACTTTCAGACAGCCAACTTCGAGATAAAACGGCGGAATTTAAACAACGTTTAGAAAAAGGCGAAACATTAGACGATTTATTACCAGAAGCATTTGCAGTTGTGCGGGAGGCAGCAAAGCGCGTATTAGGAATGCGCCATTTTGATGTGCAAATCTTAGGTGGGATTGTTCTCCATGAAGGCCGAATTTCTGAAATGAAGACTGGGGAAGGAAAAACCTTGGTCGCCACCCTTCCTGCATATCTGAATGCCCTTGAAGGTAAAGGGGTACATGTGGTGACTGTTAACGAATATCTTGCAACTCGTGACCGTAATCAAATGGGGCAAGTGTTTGAATTCCTTGGATTAACTGTTGGGCTAAATATTCATGATCTATCTGCCCAAGAGAAGCAAGAAGCTTATGCAGCAGATATCACCTATGGAACTAACAATGAATTTGGCTTTGACTATTTACGTGACAATATGGTTTTGTATAAAGAACAAATGGTGCAAAGACCTTTAAATTATGCGATTATTGACGAGGTGGATAGCATCTTAATCGATGAGGCAAGAACACCTTTAATTATTTCTGGGCAAGCAGCAAAATCTACGGATCTTTATTATGCTGCTGCTCATTTTGTCAATCGCCTAAAAGAAATAGAAGATTATACAATGGACATTAAATCCAATTCTGTTGCTCTTACAGATGAAGGGGTAGAAAAAGCAGAAAAATCTTTTGGAATTGATAACTTATATGATACAAATCATATCACATTAAATCACCATATTACTCAGGCATTAAAAGCAAAAGTGTTGATGAAACGTGACCGAGATTATGTGGTGCAAGATGGAGAAGTGATTATCGTTGATGAATTTACTGGCCGTTTGATGCATGGCCGCCGTTATAGTGATGGACTTCATCAAGCGATCGAAGCAAAAGAAGGACTTCAAGTTCAAAACGAAAGCATGACACTTGCTACGATCACCTTACAAAATTACTTCAGAATGTATCAAAAACTAGCGGGAATGACGGGTACAGCTAAAACAGAAGAAGAAGAATTTAAAAAGATCTATGGTTTAGACGTTGTGGTGATTCCAACGAATATGCCAATGATCCGTGAAGATATGCCTGATGTGATTTATAAAACAGAGAGGGCAAAATACCAAGCTGTTGTAAATGAAATTGTTAATCGCTATCAAAAGCGACAACCTGTGTTAGTAGGTACTACTTCGATTGAAAAGTCTGAGCTTTTATCTGAAATGTTAAAGCGTAAAGGCATTCCTCATAATGTGTTGAATGCAAAATTCCATGCCCAAGAAGCAGAGATTGTAGCAAAAGCAGGCCAACCTGGAACTATTACAATCGCAACAAACATGGCTGGCCGTGGTACAGATATTGTTTTAGGAGACGGAGTTTCCAAGCTTGGAGGTCTCCATATTATTGGTACTGAACGTCATGAAAGTAGACGAATCGATAACCAGCTTCGTGGTCGTTCAGGGCGTCAGGGAGATCCAGGCTCTACTCAATTCTATCTTTCACTTGAAGATGAACTTATGAAAAGATTTGGTTCAGAGCATATCATGGGTATGATGGATAAGTTGGGAATGGAAGAAGACCAACCAATTGAAAGCCGAATGGTTACAAGGGCAATTGAATCGGCCCAAAAACGAGTAGAAGGACAAAACTTCGATATCCGTCGTACTGTCTTACAGTATGATGATGTGATGAACCAACAACGTGAAGTGATGTACCGTCAACGTCGCGAAGTGCTTGAAAGCGATAATCTACGTGACGTGGTTATTGGTATGATCATGAACTATGTAGAACGTTTGGTACACCTTCATTGCCCTGAAGAGCTTGTCCAAGAAGAATGGGATCTAAAAGCGATTATTGAACAATCAAACCGGACTTTCTTAAAAGAAGGAACGATTACGGAAAAAGATATTTGGGGGAAAGAACCTGAAGAGATCATTGAGCTTTTCCGTCAAAGGATAGAACAACAATATCAAGAACGTGAAGAACAACTTGGAGAAAATATGAGAGAGTTTGAAAAGGTTGTTCTATTACGTGCAGTAGATAGTAAATGGATGGATCACATCGATGCGATGGATCAATTGCGTCAAGGTATTCATTTACGTGCTTATGGACAAACTGATCCATTGCGTGAATACCAAATGGAAGGCTTTGAAATGTTCCAGGGAATGATTCAAGCGATTGAGGAAGAAGTGGCCACTTATATCATGAAGGCACAAATCCAGAATAACTTACAAAGAGAAGCTGTCGCAGTGGGTCAAGCGGTAGATACAAAAGGTGAACAAACGAAGAAAAAACCAGCAAAAGCGGCTGAAAAAATAGGAAGAAATGACCTTTGCCCATGTGGAAGTGGTAAGAAATATAAACACTGTCATGGCGCAACAGCATAATTTGATCGTGGCCAAGTAGAAATTCTACTTGGTTCTTTTACATCTCCATTATTTGTTGGAGGAATGGGCAAACTATGTTAGAATGGAAAGGTGAATTTTACCTAAGAGGTGAAGTAGATGCTGACAGAAAGCGAAATAAAACATGAATTAGAAAAGATGGCTAAGCGTTTAGCAGAAATCAGGGGGTCTCTTTGACATTGATCAAAAAAAGAGCCGAATACAAGAATTAGAAGAAGTGATGGCTAAGCCCGATTTTTGGGATGATAATGATGCGGCTCAAAAAGTGATTAGTGAAGTCAACGGATTGAAAGAATTAACTGAGCAAATGACAGACCTTGAGCAACAATTTGAAGATATTCAAGTGATGCTTGAATTAACTTTAGAGGAAAATGATGAAGCAATGCTTGCTGAGCTTGAAAAAAGTATGAAATCTCTTAGCAAGCGGTTTTCTGAGTTTGAATTACAATTATTGCTTAACGATCCATATGATAAAAACAATGCCATCTTAGAGATTCATCCTGGTGCAGGTGGTAAAGAGTCTCAAGATTGGGCTTCAATGCTACTGAGAATGTATACTCGTTGGGCTGAGGATCATGGGTATAAAGTAGAAGTCCTAGATTATTTAGCAGGTGAAGAAGCAGGAGTTAAAAGTGTAACTCTTATAATTAAAGGCCACAATGCCTATGGTTACTTAAAAGCAGAGAAAGGAGTTCATCGTTTGGTACGTATTTCTCCTTTTGATGCTTCAGGACGACGACATACTTCATTCAGTTCTGTTGATGTTTTACCTGAAATTGAAGATGAAATCGATATAGAAATTCGCACAGAGGATCTGAAAATAGATACTTACCGTTCCAGTGGCGCTGGAGGACAGCATGTCAATACGACCGATTCAGCGGTAAGGATTACACACCTACCTACTAATATTATTGTAACTTGCCAATCAGAGCGCTCCCAAATTAAAAACAGGGAAAAAGCGATGAAACTATTAAAAGCAAGATTATATGAAAAGCAAATCGAAGAACAAGAAAAACAATTGGCAGAATTACGTGGAGAACAAAAGGAAATTGGTTGGGGAAGTCAAATCCGTTCTTATGTCTTCCATCCTTATTCGATGGTCAAAGATCATCGTACCAATACGGAAACGGGAAATGTGAACGCGGTGATGGATGGAGAAATTGATGCATTTATTGATGCCTATTTACGTAGTAGAATCTCTAGAACGTAAAAGGTATTAATATAAGAATTAGAGAATGTTTAAAATAAACCACAAAATATATCTATAAAAAACATAAAAATTGGAGGGATAAAAATGGCTTTAGATGAACAAACTTTGGCTTCATTAAAGAAAACAGCCAATACCATTCGTCAAGAAATTGTTAAAATGGTTGCTGAAGCAAGTTCTGGACATCCTGGTGGTTCTTTATCTGCCACAGATATCGTAACCTATTTATACTTTCATGAGATGAACATTGATCCTAAGAACCCTAAAGATCCAGACCGTGACCGTTTTGTATTAAGTAAAGGACATGCTAGTCCAGTTCTTTATGCTGCATTAGCAGAAAAAGGATTTTTTCCAAAGGATGAATTAAAGACATTCCGAAAAATCAACTCTCGCCTTCAAGGACACCCAAGTCGTAAATCGCTTCCTGGAGTAGAACAAAGTACGGGTTCCCTTGGTCAAGGATTGTCTTCTGCCAATGGGATGGCATTAGCTGGAAAGTTGGATCAAAAGGATTATCGTGTCTACGCAATGCTTGGAGATGGAGAGTTACAAGAAGGAATGATTTGGGAAGCAGCCATGGCAGCTGGACATTATAAATTAGATAATTTAACAGCCATCGTCGACTACAATCATTTACAGATTGATGGTAAAGTCGATGAAATTATAAACCCAGCCCCAATCGACGAAAAATTCCGTGCATTTGGCTGGCATGTAATCATAATTGATGGCCATGATTTGAATCAAATTGATTCGGCTGTTCAAGAAGCAAAACAAACCAAAGGGAAACCAACGATGATTATTGCTAATACGGTTAAAGGAAAAGGAGTTTCCTTTATGGAAAATCAAGTAGGTTGGCATGGAACAGCACCAAATGCTGAACAATTGGAGCAAGCATTAGCAGAATTGAATGGAGGGAAGCAAAATGACTAAGATTGCAACCCGTGATGCCTATGGAAAAGCATTAGTAGAAGTGGGAGAAAAAAATCCAAATGTGATTGTCTTAGATGCTGACTTGGCGAAATCCACCAAAACGATCGACTTCGCCAAAAAGTTCCCAGAACGATTCTTTGATATGGGAATAGCCGAGGCCAATATGATCGGTACTGCTGCAGGTTTAGCAACAACAGGGAAAATTCCTTTCGTTAGCACCTTTGCTCTATTTGGAACATTACGAGTGGGCGATATGATTCGAAATTCCATTTGCTATCCTAAGTTAAATGTAAAAATCGCGGTTACCCACTCTGGGCTTACTCTAGGAGAAGATGGTGCTTCACACCAAGCAGTCGAAGATATTGCGATGATGAGAGCGATTCCTAATATGACTGTCATTGTACCAGCAGATGCTGAAGAAACAAGGCAAGTGATTCATGCGGCTGTTGATTACGATGGCCCGATGTATATTCGCTTAGGTCGCCCAGCGGTTCCAGTTGTTTTTGATGAGAATTACAAATTTGAGATTGGTAAAGGAACTGTTGTTAAAGAGGGAACGGATGTTACGATCATTGCGATGGGTGTCATGCTAAGTCCTGCGATCGAGGCAGCAAAACAGCTTGATCAAGAAGGGATTTCTACCCGAGTGATCAACATGTCTTCCGTTAAACCAATTGATAAGGATATCATAATTCAAGCAGCGAAAGAAACGAAGGGAATCGTTACTGCCGAAGAACACAATATCTATGGTGGCCTAGGAAGTGCGGTAGCTGAAGTGGTTACTGAATACGCACCAACTGTTGTAAAACGCGTCGGTGTAGAAGATACCTTTGGAGAATCTGGTAAACCAGATGAGTTATTAGTAAAATACGGACTAACTGCTGAACATATCATCAAAAAAGCAAAAGAAATCGTGAATCAATAGGACTGTATAGAAATTGCAAAAGACTGCTTACCTCCAAAATGAGTAAGCAGTCTTACTTTCTTTATTGCACCCACATGCTAAACAAACCCTCAGTAATCCCCAAATTGTACATATAATAGAATCCAAATATCATACTTAATGCCCCGGCAAAAATCGTTAAGGATTGATTCATCTGAATATGTTTTGCGCTTAAAACAAAAGGAATACCGATTAGGGTAGTAAAGGATAACATACTAATCGTTGTTCCCACCCCAAAAACGATAATATAAATGGCTCCTTCTATGGGATTATGTACGGTGGACATTGTCAAAATAATCATAGCTGCACTGCCTGCTAGTCCATGAATAAAACCAATCATTAAAGATTTTAAATAGGAAAGCTTCTTTTCGTCTTTTGGATGGACATGAGAATCGTGACGATCATGAAAATGTATATGAGCGATCCCATTATGTTCATGATGATGAACATGAATCTTATTTTTCTTGAAGGTAAGAATCGTTGAGACTCCAAGAACGACAAGCATAATCCCAACTAAAAATTCTAAGGACATGGCCCATGTTACAGGGATTTCCCCTTTTATCCAAATAAAAGAGATGCCAACAATAAAAATCGTTGCCGTATGGCCAATTCCCCAGAAAACGCCTGCTAATGAAGATCGCCAAAGACTTTTACTTTGACTGGCAATCGTTGAGACAGCGATGATATGGTCAGGCTCAATGGCGTGTTTCATTCCAAGGACAAATCCGATCATTAACACTTCTAAAAAGCCCACTTCCACTTAAATCCCTCATTTCGTATAGTGAAGAAATATATCATTTTAAAATTATTATAAAGATTAATTGAAAAAATTGAAAGCGAATTCAAAAAAATCTATTATTTTTAGAGAATTTAATATAAAATGTTTGGTGTAGGAATATACATATACTATCGAATCATTTTTAATATAAATATATTAGCTATATGCAGTGATTATGAACAATTGGTGAACTAATATACGATACAACTTTTTTATAATCATAAGTGTTATTATTATCATTCTAGAAAAATGGAGGAGTAAAAGAATGGATGGAGAGAAAACGATTTTAGAATCTGCTCTTGAAAGGGGGATTTCTCGTCGGCGTTTCTTACAGATGTGTACCGGTTTGGCTGCCACAATGGGTTTAAGTTTTTCCCAAACGGATGTTGTAGTGAAGGCAATGGAAACAAAAAAACGCGTACCAGTCATTTGGCTACAAATGCAAGATTGCACAGGTTGTTCTGAATCATTTATTCGCTCTACTCATCCTAAGGTTGAAAGCGTTTTACTAGAGATGATTTCGTTAGAATACAGTGAAGTCTTATCCGCCGCTTCCGGTCACCATATTGAGACTGCCCGTCAAAGTGTCCTTGAAAACTACAATGGGGAGTATGTCTTAGTTGTAGAAGGAAGTATTCCTTTAAACGATGACTTTTTGATGATTGGTGGTAGATCCGCAAAAGAACTTCTGCTCGAAACAGCAAAGGGAGCAATGGCGGTGATTACTTATGGAAGCTGTTCTTCATGGGGTGGAATTGCAGCAGCAAAACCAAATCCGACCCATGCAGTGCCTGTGACTGATTTAATCAAAGATAAACCAGTGATTCGAATTCCTGGATGTCCACCAATCGCTGAAGTGATGACTGGTGTGATCGCACATATTATCACCTTTGGAACAATTCCGGAACTAGATAGTCAAAAAAGACCAAAGGCTTTCTATCGACACAGGATTCATGATACATGTAACCGTCGTGCGTATTTTGATGCAGGCCTGTTTGCAGAAAGCTTTGATGATGAAGGGGCAAAACAAGGCTATTGTCTATATAAGCTTGGTTGTAAAGGCCCTACTACATATAGTTCTTGTGCGCAAATTCGTTGGAATGGTGGGGTAAGCTTCCCGATTCAATCAGGTAATCCATGTATTGGTTGTACAGAAAATCAATTCTGGGATAATGGGCCTTTCTATGTTCGTGAGTCAGAAATCCCTGGTACACAAACGACGATCAATCCTGAGAAAGTTGGTCTCTATGCAACTGGGGCTGCACTAGCAGGTATCGCTGTTCATGCATCTATTACCGCAATGAAAAAAGAACCAAAAAAACAAGAAAACTCGATAAATAGAGGTGAATAAAGATGGAGCGATTAGTGATCGATCCGGTTAGCCGAATAGAAGGCCATTTAAGAATTGAAGCAGATTTTAATGATGGGGTGATTAAAGATGCTTTTAGTTCTGGGACATCAGTAAGGGGAATTGAACTGATTGTCCAAGGCAGAGACCCAAGAGATGTCTGGGCCTATGTTCAACGGATCTGTGGGGTTTGTACCACGGTTCATGCCTTGTCCTCCGTTCGTTCAGTTGAAGATGCGTTAGATATTCATATCCCGCGAAATGCTCATTTAATCAGAGAAATGATGAATGAAACATTATTTGTTCATGACCATGTCGTTCATTTTTATCATTTACATGCCTTAGATTGGGTGGATGTCGTCAATGCATTAAAAGCAGACCCTGCAGAGACAAGTCGTATTGCTCAATCGATCTCTGATTGGCCGAAATCATCTGTTGGTTATTTTAAAGAGGTTCAAAATAAAATTAAAAAATTAGTGGATAGCGGACAACTTGGTATTTTTGCTAACGGATATTGGGGTCATCCCGCTTATAAGTTACCACCTGAGGTAAATCTACTAGCAGTAGCACATTATCTAGAAGCACTAGATTGGCAAAAAGAAGTAGTAAAAATCCAAACGATTTTTGGAGGAAAGAATCCACACCCATTTTACGTGGTAGGTGGAATGGCTACTCCAATCGATATCAATAGTGATACAGGAGTGAATGCAGAACGATTAGCCTATATTTCTCAACTGATTGATGAAGCAAGAGAGTTTGTGAACAAGGTCTACATTCCTGATCTTTTAGCGATTGGTTCGTTCTATAAAGATTGGACCTATGGTGGAGGATTAAACAATTACTTGGTTTATGGGGATTTCTCTACCAGCGATTGGAAAGAAGTGAAGGATTATCGTATGCCTCGAGGTGTCATTCTAGATGGCGATTTAAGCAAGGTATATGATGTAGATCCTAGAGACCCAGAACAAATTAAAGAATTTATTGATCGTTCATGGTATACCTATGATGGTCAAAGAACAGGTGCAAAACATCCTTGGGAAGGGGAAACCACATTAAATTATAGTGGTCCAAAAGCACCTTATAAAAATTTAAATACGGATGATAAATATAGTTGGTTAAAATCTCCTCGTTGGAAGAACAAACCGATGGAGACAGGTCCATTGGCTCGAATGTTAGTAGGATATGCACTAGGCAAAGAAGAGTTTGTCGATATTGTCGATAGTACTTTGAAAAAATTAGATTTACCGATTAGTGCCTTACAGTCTGCCTTAGGAAGAACGGTTGCGAGAGGACTTGAAACAGTTCTCATTTCCAACTGGTTACGCAATGATATGGATGAACTATTGAAAAATATCAAGAATGGGGATCAAACCACATTTGACCGTACAAAGTGGGAACCAAGTACATGGCCAAAACAAACAAAAGGTGTAGGTTGGATGGAGGCTCCTCGCGGTTCGTTAGGCCACTGGATTGAAATTGAAGATGGCAAGACAAAAAATTATCAAGCGGTTGTTCCTACGACTTGGAATGCTTCTCCAAGAATTGAGGACCAAAATGTGGGTGCTTATGAAGCGGCTTTAAGGGGGACACCTGTTTTAGATCCTGAACAACCGATCGAAATTCTAAGGATTATCCATTCTTTTGACCCATGTTTGGCTTGTGCCGTTCATCTGACAGATTTAGAAAATCAAAAAATGACCGAACTGAAAATAGGTTATTAGGAGGGAAGTTTGATGTCGATCCCTACTGAACCAAATCCAATCCCAAGGTATCAGCCTGATTTTACCTTTGACCCAAACCATGTTAGCAGGAATATGAAAGGAAACTGTACTAAAGTATATGTATGGGAGCTTCCGGTACGTATTTTCCATTGGATCAATGCACTAGCTATTATCATTTTAATGATTACCGGAGTCTATATTGCTCATCCTTTTGTAGCTGCGCCTGTTCAAGAAGAAGCTTACTATTCTTTCTTGATGGGCTGGGTTCGTTATATTCACTTTTTTTCTGCTTTTGTTTTTACGATCAATTTACTTGTCCGGTTCTATTGGGTTTTTGTTGGGAATCAATATGCAAAGTCAAACCCGTTACGAAAAGAGTTTTGGAAAGGTACGTTTGAAACGATAAAATTTTATTTATTCCTAAAAAATAAGAAAAAACATTATATTGGTCATAATGCCTTGGCTGAATTAAGTTACTGGATCTTTATTGGCACAGGATCACTCATCATGATGTTTACTGGATACTATTTATATTTTGAACCCAATCCAGAATCCTTTTGGGGGAAATTCTTCTCTTGGGTTCCATACCTTTTTGGTGGAGATAGTTTTTCCGTTCGATCTTGGCATCATTTAGTGGCATGGGGATTTATGGTGTTTATGGTGATTCATATTTATATGGCATTTCGTGAAGATTGGCTCACAAGGAACGGAACGGTATCTTCTATTTTCACAGGTTATAAGTCTGAATGCGATCTAAGAGACTGAAGGTGTGTAACAGATGATGACTGAAGAAAAAAAAGCAAAAAAAATCATTATTATTGGCATTGGCAACACCCTCTATTCAGATGAGGGTGTTGGTGTGCATATTCTTCCCTATTTACGTGAAGCTCTACCAGAGTCACCCTATCTTGAGATCGTAGAAGGGACAACGGATGGAATCAAATTATTAGAACCTGTTGAGGAAGCTGATTATTTGATTATTATTGATGCGATCAATGCGGGGAAACTAGCAGGGGAATTAATAACGATTGAGAATGAGGAAATACCAAAGTATTACGGGATCAAAATGTCAATTCATCAAGTGGGTTTTCAAGAAGTATTATCTGCAGCCAAACTTCGGGAAAGATTACCGGAAAAAATGATCATGTTCGGTATCCAGCCTTATTCCTTACAATTAGGTCTTGAATTATCAGAAACGGTTCAAAAACAATTGCCAAAGCTGGTAGAAAAAGTCGTTCAACAGGTTCAAATTTGGAGTGAAAGTTTGTGAATCGTGCCGAGTTCTTATCTCAGATGAAAAAGAGCCTTTTAGAGGCTGTAAAAGAGTTTGTTTCTCCTTTAATTGAAGAGGACGTTGAGAAGATCGATCAATTGTTTGATGAGATGACTGGGGTGAAGTGGCACTCTCTTGGACATCTTCATCCAAAAGCGTTTATTGGGGTTAAGGATCTTTTTTTAGAAAATCGTTCGATTAGCCTTTATTCTAATGGGGAAGAGATGAAAGCTCTTGATAAAACTTGCCCAATTTGCCATGCCTTCATTCAGTGGATTCCTTTTGAAAAGAAATTGATCTGTCTAGCATGCAATAAGCAATATTTCATTGAAAAGAATGAGGGCCAATTCATTCCAAAATTTTACCCTTTAAAAGAAAAGGATGGTAAGTGGTTTGTTTTAATAGAGAAAATGTAAAGAAAAGAGGAGGATCAAGATGCATGAGATGGCTTTGATGGGTGATATCCTCCATTTGATAGAAGAAGATGCGAAAAAGAGGAATATCAAAAAAGTAGAAGAAGTAGATTTAATCGTAGGAGAATTGAGTAATGCACTACCAGACGCATTGGAAATGGCTTTTGATGTGTACAAATCTCAGGGAATTGATTTCTTAAACAAGAATGCAAAACTAACCATCATTCACGAGAAAGCAAAAGCCATATGTGTGATCTGTGAATTAGAATATATGCCAGAACAACGGATTGCGGTATGCCCTGCATGTAACTTTCCGAGTGGCAAGTTGATCGCTGGGGAAACGTTTAAAGTGAAATCCTATAAAGGAAATTAGACAGGTTTGTATAGGGGTGGAGTATACAAACCACGAAAAGCAATGTGTTAAAGTTGTGTACCATCTTTACAAAGGGGGAAAGGGAGATGGAAATCGTTCTAGAGGAAGACATTCTATCAAATAATAATAAGGCCGCTGAATTTAATAGAGAGCAGTTTCAAAAAAGTAGAACTTTAGTGATCAATATTATGAGTTCACCTGGGGCAGGAAAGACGACGCTATTGGAAAAAACTGTACAGGCTTTATCCAGTGAATTTCGCATTGGTGTCATCGAAGGAGATTTGGCTACAGAAAAAGATGCGGATCGTATACGTGCATTAGGAGCAAAAGCAGTACAAATCAACACCAATGGTGGTTGTCATCTAGATGCAAGAATGGTAGCAAAAGTGTTGCCTGAATTTAATTTAGATGATATAGATATCTTATTTATTGAGAATGTAGGTAACCTGGTTTGTCCATCTGGTTATGATCTAGGTCAAGCCCATAAAGTGGTGGTTTTGAGTATTCCAGAAGGAAATGATAAGATTCCAAAGTATCCAGTGATGTTCCGTAGAACAGAATTGGTTGTCTTAAATAAAATTGATTTGCTTCCTTATCTAGATTTTGATGTACAACAAGCAATCGAAGACTTAAAAGGAATTAACCCTGAATCGAAATTGATCCAACTTTCATCGAAGACAGAAGAAGGACTAGAAGAATGGCTCAATTGGATCAGGGGTGTTTATCAAAAATGCTTAAAGCCAGCAAATTAACGATAAAAGGAAGGGTTCAAGGGGTGGGATTTCGCCCCTTTATCTTTCAATTAGCTGAAAAATATGACATCAAGGGAACTGTTCAAAATAATATGGATGGGGTACGAATCGTAGCGGAGGGGGAGGAAGAATCCCTTCAACAAATGATTGATGAAGTTAAGCTCCATCCTCCAAGGTTATCTAGAGTGGATTCTATTGATGTTGTAGAAATGGATCCTAAGGGATATCAAGATTTTATGATTATTCCAAGTGAACGAACGGGGAAGTCCTCTTTAGTGATTCCCGTCGATTCGGCGGTATGTGAAGATTGTTTACGGGAGATGAAAGACCCAACCAACTTTCGCTATCGTTATCCCTTTATCAACTGTACCCAATGTGGCCCCCGGTATACGATTATCTCTGAATTACCCTATGATCGTCCCTATACGGTCATGTCATCTTTTGAGATGTGTGAGTCCTGCCAGGAGGAATATGAGAACCCTAATAATCGTCGTCATCATGCTCAACCGGTTGCTTGCGTTTCTTGTGGGCCAGATGTTGAATTATTATCCATCGATGGAGAAGGTATAGGGAAAGGTGATCAAGCGATCAAAAAAGTACAACAGTTGTTAAAACAAGGCTTTATTGTTGCGATCAAAGGCCTAGGGGGTTATCATCTAGCCTGTGATGCTTTGAATGAGGAGACAATCTCTCGTCTAAGGGAGAGAAAACGACGGCCAAATCGGCCCCTTGCTGTAATGGCTGCTTCAATGGAAATCGTTAGGGATCTCTGTTATATTGGACCAAAAGAAAAGGAAACCCTTCAATCGCCCGAATCACCGATTGTCGTATTAATGCAAAAGCAGCATAACCAGTTGCCTAAAAACTTGGCTCCAGGCTTAAAGACACTCGGGGTCATGTTTCCATATACGCCATTACATCATCTACTCTTCGATGATCCAGACCTTCGTTTATTGGTGATGACGAGTGCCAATCCATCAGGAATGCCGATTCTTTATAAAGATGAGGAAGCACGAAAAGGATTAAAGGGAATTGCAGATTTTATCCTTACCACGAATCGAGAAATTTTACATCCTTTAGACGATTCGGTGGTTCAGGTCATTGATGGTGAGATTACTTTTCTAAGGCGTTCAAGAGGTTATGTTCCTGATCCAATCTCAACACAGCAGCCTGTCCATGATGTGATAGCTTTAGGTGGGCAGCAAAAAAATACCTTTGCCATTGGCAGACATGAGCAGATCTTCTTAGGACCTCACATTGGGGATATGGATCACTTGGAGGTTGTCGATTTTTTTAAGAATGAATTTCACCATCTCATGAAATGGATGGGAACTCAAGGAAAAGTGATCGCTATAGACATGCATCCCCAGTTTACAACGAGAAGATTGGCGGAGGACATGCAGGGGAAGATGATTGAAGTGCAACATCATCATGCTCATCATGTGGCGTGTATGGAGGATAATCAGCTGACTGAACCTGTGTACGGGATCATTTTAGATGGTACTGGCTATGGTGAAGATGGTAATATTTGGGGTTTTGAAATCCTTTACGGAGACGCCCGTTCCTTTAAGCGACTAGCCCATCTTACTTATACTCCCCTCCCAGGTGGGGAAAAAGCGATTAAAGAGCCTTGGCGCAATGCTGTCGGGATGATGATTGGTTATTTAGGAGAAAAAGGAGTAATACTAGCAAATCAACTTTTTAAAGAGAAAGAATACGAGATTGATATTTTAAAAAAGATGATTGAAAAGAAGGTCAATACGCCACTGGCAGGAACAAGTGGCCGTTTGTTTGATGCTGTTAGTGCCATGTTAGGCATTTGTCATATTTCCACCTATGATGGTGAAGCAGCAATCCGTTTGTCTGAAATGATGCCTGAAGAAATCACGATTCAAGAATCCTACCCCTTTGAAATTAAAGAAAATGGGGATCAGGGACTAGAGATTGATTTTACCAAAATGATTGATCATATAACACAGGATATTTTGCAGAAGAAACCAGTGGTTGAGATCGTTCAGCTGTTTCATCAAACGGTGGTTACTGCTCTTGTGGAGGCACTTGTACAGGTCTCCAGTTTCCAAACAGACTGGAACCGAAAAGTGGTTTTATCAGGGGGCAGTTTTCATAATCCATTTTTAACTAGTGAAATGAAAAGGAGACTTTCGCAGCTAGGCTTTGAAGTTTATACCCATAAAAAGGTTCCTTGTAATGATGGGGGAATTGCATTCGGTCAGTTAATCGTCGCGGCAAATGCTATCAATAGAGATTCGAATGAAAGGATTTAAAAGGGGGAGAGTAAGGAAATGTGTGTAGGGGTTCCAGCAAAAGTAATAGAAAAAGAGGAATATACGGCAGTAGTGGATGTCATGGGGTCAAAAATGAGGGTAGGTATTATCTTTGTTCCTGAAGTACAAGTAGGTGAATATGTGGTTGTTCATGCAGGACAAGCCATGTCGATCGTTGACGAAGAATATGCAAAGGTCAGCATTGAGGAATGGAGGACGCTTGCTGATGCTAGAGATTCTGAATGAATCCTCCAACCCTGAGTTAAGTCGAAAATTATTAGCAAAAGTGATGAACTTAGCGAATTTATATAAAGATAAATATGGAAGACTTCCAGCGATCATGGAAGTATGTGGTTCCCATACGATGGCTTTAGCAAGAACGGGGATTAAAAAGTCGTTAAAGGATCATGTGAAGCTTATTTCTGGTCCTGGTTGCCCCGTTTGTGTGACCGATCAAAAATCGATTGACGCAATGATCCAATTGGCGGAAGGGGAAAATCGAATTATTTGTACCTTTGGCGATATGATCAGGGTTCCAGGAACGAAACGTTCGCTGATGGAAGCGAAAACAGAAGGAAGAGAGATTCGAGTCGTTTATTCCCCTGTCGATGCAGTGGAAATCGCTAAGAAGCATTCAGATAAGGAAGTCGTTTTTCTAGGAATCGGGTTTGAAACCACAATTCCTGTTCTTACTGTTGCCCTGAAGATGGCAGATGATGAAGGAATTACAAACTTTTCCATGTGGTTAACCACGAAATTGGTAGAACCAATCATTCGTCATTTACTAGAATCTGAGGTTGTTAAGATCGATGGATTTCTATTACCAGGCCATGTATCTATTGTATTAGGAAAAAATAGTTATCAATATCTTGTGGATGAATATCAGATCCCTGGTGTAATCAGTGGGTTTGAATCAGTAGAAATGTTAAGTAGTATCTATAAACTTTTACAATTGCATCTTCAAGAAAAAGCAGAGATTATCAATGATCATCGAACTATCGTCACCGATAAAGGCAATCAAGTGGCCCAGAAACTGATGGAAACGTATTTGACGCTGAGTGATGAAGCATGGCGGGGAATCGGGATCATCAAAAACAGTGGTCTTGATTTGCGGGAAGAATATGCCCACTTAAATGCGAAGAAGAGATTTAACATGACAGTAGGAGAACCTCGTAAAACCGCATGTCGGTGTGGGGAAATCATTCGGGGGATTATTACACCTGAGGAGTGTCCTCTTTTTAATAAAGCTTGTACCCCTCTTCATCCCATTGGGCCATGCATGGTATCTAGTGAAGGAACCTGTGCTGCCCACTATCAATATATGAGGGAGGAATAATTATGAATGATCGAATCAGCTTAGCCCACGGGGATGGGGGAGAATTAGCCCACCAACTGATTCAGGAAGTATTTGTAGATACCTTTGGTCATCAAGAACAAGCGAAATTGGATGCAGCCATTCTTTCTATAGCACATTCAAGGATTGCCATTTCCACAGATAGTTTTGTCATTAAACCTCTCTTTTTCCCAGGCGGAGATATTGGGAAGTTAGCCGTTACAGGAACTGTAAACGATTTAGCAGTAAGTGGAGCGACACCAAAGTTTCTTACTACTAGTTTTATCATCGAAGAAGGCTTTCCGATTGTTGATCTGAAAAAAATCGTTCAGTCGATGGTAGAAGAAGCGAAAAAAGCAGATGTAAGAATCGTAGCTGGGGATACAAAAGTAGTTGAAAAAGGAAGTGCAGATGGACTCTATATCAATACAACAGGGATCGGTTGGATTGACGAACATCATACAGTAAAACCTGAATCGATGCAAGAAGGGGATTCGATCGTCATTAGTGGAACAATAGGAGATCATGGGATTGCTATCCTTTCTGCTCGAGGAGACTTAGGAATTCAAACAGAAGTTCAAAGTGATTGTGTTACGTTAAACCATATGATTGCAGAGGTTTTACAAGCAGTCAATCATGTTCGGATCATGAGAGATCCCACTCGAGGTGGTTTGGCTACAACACTTGTGGAGATATGTGAAGACTTTAACATCACTATGGAAATCGATGAAATGCTTCTTCCTGTACGAAGAGAAGTACAAGGGGCCTGCGATATCCTTGGTTATGAACCATTTTATTTGGCAAATGAAGGGAAGGTCATTTTTATTGTAGGAAAAGAGGATGAGGAAAAAGTTCTTTCCATTTTACATCAATATGAAATAGGAAAAGAAGCCAAAGTGATAGGTAAGGTGATAGTGAAAGGCAAAGGAAAAGGAAAAGGAAGGCTTTTTCTTAGAACGCCGCTTGGAAGCACCCGGCGTCTAGACCGCCTATCTGGTATGCTTCTACCAAGAATCTGTTAGTTCGAATATCTCTAATATGGTTGAAATTGCAAGAAACGAGTTCTTGCAAATTTCAACCTTTTTTTGGTTTTGTATATTCCATAAGCAGCGACATAGTACGACTAACAGCTGTGGCTGTGTAGCGTGAACAAACTTATTAAAAAAGACCAAGCTTTGTATAAAAAAACAATTGAATTTATAAAAATACGGATGTATAATAATTCAAAGATATTTATAAATATTTATCAGGGAGGATGGATGAATTGAATGTGATCGTGGTTGGGGCAAGTGGCTATAGTGGGGTAGAACTGATTCGAATCTTATTACAGCACCCCAAAGTAAATATTCACCACTTGTATGTACATAGTCAAGAGGGTGAATCGATCGACAGAATCTATCCTCATTTACGTCATCTCTTGGAGTCACCGATTGAAAAATTATCTGATCTTACCATAGAGAAAATAGTTGAACTCAAAAAAGAAAATGATGTGGTTTTTCTAGCTACTCCTTCTGGGGTAAGTAAAGAACTTGGTGCCCAATTTCTTGAGGCAGGATTTAAAGTGATCGATCTTTCTGGGGATTTGCGTTTAAAAGAGCCAATACAGTATGAGCAATGGTACCATCTAGAGGCAGCTGATTCATCTCTTTTGCAACAAGCGGTTTATGGGTTATCTGAAGTGTTTCCGAAAGAGATTAAGGAAGCCAATTATATTGCCAATCCAGGATGTTATGCTACAAGTATTTTATTAGCCTTAGCTCCATTATATAGAAGGAAGTTGCCGATTAAATCGGTGATTATTGATGCCAAATCAGGGGTGTCAGGAGCTGGTCGGGGTTATTCGCGAAACACACACTTTTCAGAAGTCAACGATAATTTTAAAGCATATAAAGTGGGAAGGCATCAGCATATTCCTGAAGTTGAACAAGTATTAACAGATCTCAGTGGCCATCAGGTTACGGTACAAATGATGACCCATTTACTACCGATCACAAGAGGAATCTTGTCAACGATTTATCTAGACCTTGAAAAGGAATATAAAGAAGAAGAATTGGTTCAATATTACGTAGAAGATTATGGTAACCAACCTTTTATCCGCGTTCGTCCTAGCGGGGAATACCCTGAAACTAAACAAGTGGTTGGTTCCAATTATTGTGATATTGGGATTTTCTTAGATCAACGGACCAAAATACTGATTCTTTTTTCAGCCATTGATAATTTAATGAAAGGAGCCGCAGGGCAAGCGGTTCAAAATTTAAATCTGATGATGGGTTGGGAACAGGAGTTAGGATTGAGGTTTGTTCCTATCTATCCGTGAGAACAAACATAGTATTACTTTCTTTTCATTTTTATAATGGGATAGGGGTTATCTTAAGGGTAGAGGTAAAAGAAAGGGGGATGGAGAATGATTAAGATGACAAATTTTAAGATGAAAACGGTCAAAGAGGGGGATGTGACATCTCCACAGGGTTTTCAAGCAGTAGGAATTCATTGTGGGATTAAGAAAAAGAGAAAAGATTTAGGGCTAATCCTCTCAGAAGGGCCTGCTGTAAGTGCAGCCGTGTACACGACCAATGCCTTTCAAGCGGCACCTTTGAAAGTGACCCAACAAAGTTTGGCAAAAGGATCTACATTACGGGCGTTAGTCGTAAATAGTGGGAATGCTAATGCTTTTACAGGGGAGCAAGGAATGGTGGATGCATTGATGATGAGAAATGCAGTTGCTGATTCTTTTCAACTTTCCCCTTGGGAAGTAGCCGTTACATCCACTGGTGTCATTGGAGAAAGATTACCAATCGAAAAAATCCTTGCTGGAATCGAGCAATTACCTCATCTACTTGGTGAGAATGGATCATCTTTTTCAGAAGCGATTTTAACAACAGATACCTTTGCAAAATCATTAGCGGTTGAGATTGAAATCGAAGGAAAAACGGTGACGATTGGGGGTACTGCAAAGGGATCTGGGATGATCCATCCGAATATGGCTACGATGCTAGCTTTTGTTACCACTGATGCTAAGATTCATCCTGATGTACTTCAACGTTTATTGCATCATGTGACAGATCAAACCTTTAACATGATTACAGTGGATGGAGATACATCAACAAATGATATGGTTCTCGTTATGGCCAATGGTTTTGCAGGCCATACAGAATTGACTGAAGCTCATCCAGACTGGCCTGTTTTTGTTCATGGGTTTCATTATGTATCAGAACAATTAGCCAAAATGATTGCCCAAGATGGAGAAGGGGCGACAAAGCTGATTGAAGTGGTTGTTCAAGGAGCAGCTACTGAAGAAATGGCTAAAGTGATTGCGAAAAAAATCGTGGGCAGCAATTTAGTAAAAACTGCTGTGTTTGGAGCAGATGGGAACTGGGGCCGCGTAGTGATGGCGATCGGCAATAGCGGATTTTACGTCGATGAGAAACAACTAGATATTACGATTGGTCATACCCTTGTTGTACAAAAAGGAATCGTCATGAATTATGAAGAAGAAGCTGTGACTCAATCTTTTAAGGAAAATAAAGTAAAGATCTTGGTCGATTTAAACCAAGGAGAGCAATCTGCAACTGCTTGGGGGTGTGACTTAACCTATGACTATGTCAAAATCAATGCCTCATACCGTACGTAATCTTAATTCCGAACATGCCCTAGATGCAAAACAAGTCATTGTGATTAAAATTGGTGGAAGTGTGTTAGGAGAGTTATCTGCTGAGTTTTATCAGGAGTTAGTCAAACTGATCGACCAAGGCTGGTTTCCTGTTATCGTACATGGTGGTGGCCCTGCCATTAACCAAATGCTTGCAAAGCTAGGGATTACTTCTTCTTTCATCAATGGGTTAAGGGTAACAGATGGGATAACCTTAGAAGTGGTGCAAATGGTGTTAAATGGAAAAGAAAACAAAGAGATTGTCAAAATGATTCAAATGGCTGGCGGTAATGCCATAGGCTTAAGTGGAATTGATCAACATATGATTGAAGTAGAGCCATTAGACCCTCAATTAGGCTATGTAGGGAAAATAAAACAAATTTCCTGCCACTTGTTCAGTCAGTTACAATTCCAAAATACGATTCCTGTCATTAGTCCGTTAGGAATGGATCAAAAAGGACAGATTTATAATATCAATGCAGATACTGTAGCGCAAGCAATCGCTACTCAACTAAACGCTTCAAAGCTATTGATGGTCTCAGATATTCCTGGAATCTATCAAACGGTAAAAGGAAAGCGGAAAGTCCTTCATCTTTTAACAAGAGAAGAAATCGATCACTTGATTGCAGAACAACATGTATTAGGTGGTATGATTCCCAAGGTGGAGGCCGCTTTACAATGTTTAGATCATGGGATTGACGAAGTTTATATCTTGGATGGGCGAGAAAAAGGGATTTTGACTAAAGTGATTGACCATCAGTTAGTCGGAACAAAAATCTATAAAGCGAGAGGAGCGGTTGGTTGATGAGTGCAGTTTTTCCTACTTATCCGGAAGGTATGATTCGCCCTGTAAAAGGAAAGGGGTGCTGGGTTTGGGATGAAAAAGGAAATAGTTATTTAGATTTTACTTCGGGTATTGGCGTCAACCTACTAGGCCATGTTCCAGAGGAAGTAAAGAAAAAAGTCATCGAACAGCTAGACCAAATCTGGCATACATCCAATTTATTTACGATTTCACCCCAGATGGAATTGGCTAAGAAATTAACCGAAATAAGTGGCCTAGATTATGTTTTCTTTGGAAATAGTGGTGCTGAGGCAAATGAAGCAGCCATTAAATTGGCTAGACGTTACCAACAAAAAGTAAAAAATAGACAAAGGTATCAAATCATTACTTTTCAACAATCCTTTCACGGCAGAACTTTAGCCACATTGACGGCTACAGGGCAAATGAAGGTAAAGGATGGTTTTGATCCATTGCCTTATGGCTTTGTGACGATTCCTTATGGAGATATAGAAGCGTTTGATAAGGCAGTCACCCATGAAACTGCGGCGGTTATGCTGGAAGTGATCCAAGGAGAAGGTGGAATTTATCAAGCCGACTCTATTTGGTTAAGCCATCTGGAACAAGTAGCAAAAGAACATGACATTTTATTGATGGTTGATGAAGTACAAACAGGAATGGGAAGAACAGGAGAGTGGTTTGGATTCCAAAATTATCCAATCAAACCTGATGTTATTACCTTAGCAAAAGGATTAGGCAGTGGTTTTCCAATTGGCGCCATGCTCGGGAGCGAGAAAACGAAAGAAGCTTTTTCTCTTGGAAGCCATGGTTCTACTTTTGGTGGAAATTTTATTGTAACAACGGCTGCATTGGCAACCATTGAAACACTACAAAAAAAGGAAATCCTTTCCCATGTTAAAGAGATTGGGGATGATTTAAAAGAACAACTACAACAAAAATTAAAAAAATACCCTGATTATGTTGAAGTAAGAGGGAAAGGTTTAATGATTGGTATTGAGTGGAAAAAACCTGTTGCCCCATTAGTTGGATTGGCGAAGGAGCAAGGGTTGCTAGTCCTTACAGCTGGACCAAATGTACTCAGATTATTACCCCCATTAAATATTAGTAAAGAAGAAGTGGAACAAGGGATTGACCGCTTAATCAGCAGCATTGAGGCTTGGCAAAAATGAGGAGGTGAAATGAATGAAGGGTTATCTTTTCTTAGAGACAGGAGATTGGTTTGAAGGGGAATGGTTTGGAGCAGAGGTAGAGCAAAGTGGCGAAGTGGTGTTCCAAACCGGAATGACAGGGTACCAAGAAGTGATTACTGACCCTTCCTATGCAGGGCAAATTGTCAATTTTACCTATCCCTTAATCGGTAATTATGGAATCAATACCATCGATGACCAAAGCATCCGTCCTCAGGTTGCTGGAGTGATCGTTGCTGAGTTATGTAAAGAACCTAGCCACCCTCAATATAACCAAACCTTTGAACAGGTTTTAGCGAAATATCAGATTCCTGGTTTATCAGGGATTGATACTAGAGAATTAACAAAGCTGATCCGCAAACATGGCTCTTTAAGGGGGATGATCAGCAAGACCTTGGATTCCTCTTTATTGGCTGATTGGAAAAGAAAACTGGAGCTACAAGAACAAGACGATCAGAAATTTTCAAGAATTAATCTACTTCCTTTAGTAGATCAGGTGAGTACGAGAATTCCCCTTTTTTACCCGAACCAAGGGCCACATGTGGTGGTAATCGATTATGGGGCAAAATTTTCGATTATTGATTCGTTGAAAAGTTTAGGATGCAGCGTGACAGTGGTTCCCTACAACTATCCAGTAAAGGAAATCTTGAAATTAAATCCAGATGGAATTCTTTTATCTAATGGCCCAGGGGATCCAAAAGAGCTTACTCCATTATTACCTGAGATTAAAAAATTGGTCACTTCTTTTCCAACCCTTGGCATCTGTTTAGGCCATCAGTTACTAGCACTTTCTTTTGGGGCAGATACAGAAAAATTACCATTTGGCCATCGTGGTGTAAATCACCCAGTGATTAACCTTGAAACGAATCAAGTATGGATGACTTCACAGAATCATGGTTATGTAGTAAATGATGAATCACTAAAGAAGACAGATTTTATTGTGACCCATCAAAATGTGAATGACCAATCTGTAGAAGGGATGAAGCATCGTTTTCTCCCGATTCAATCCGTGCAATTCCATCCAGAAGCACATCCAGGGCCGATTGAGGCTTTCGAGATCTTTAAGACATTTGTTCAGCTATGTAGCGTAGAAAAAGGAGTTAAACAATATGCCCAAATCTCGTAAAAACTATCGCAAAATATTAGTTATTGGTTCTGGCCCTATTGTGATTGGGCAAGCAGCTGAATTTGATTATGCAGGTACACAAGCCTGTATGGCTTTAAAAGAAGAAGGAATTGAAATTGTACTGGTAAATAATAACCCAGCAACGATCATGACCGATCAGGAAATTGCAGATTATGTTTATTTTGAACCACTTAGTGTAGAGTCGGTAACAAAAATTATAGAACGCGAAAGACCAGATGGCTTGTTAGCTACTTTAGGTGGGCAAACAGGCCTTAATCTTGCCATAGAGCTTGAAAAAGCAGGAGTCTTAACGAAGTATCAAGTCCCTTTGCTTGGAACCACAATTACCTCGATTCAAAAAGGGGAGGATCGAGAGCTTTTTAAACAGACGATGGAGAAAATCGGTGAACCGATCCCAGAGAGCATCATTACGGGTGATGTAGAAGAGGCAGTGAATTTTGCCAAAGAAATTGGTTTTCCTGTGATTGTTCGCCCCGCTTATACATTAGGAGGAACAGGTGGAGGGAAAGCAGAGACAGAGGAAGAATTGCGCAAGGTGGCCACAAGTGGAATCGAAGAAAGTCCTATTCATCAAATTCAGGTAGATAAGAGTTTACTAGGTTGGAAAGAAATTGAATATGAAGTGATGCGAGACCAAGAAGGGAATAGCATTATTGTTTGCAATATGGAAAATATTGACCCAATGGGAATTCATACAGGGGATAGCATTGTGATCGCCCCATCGCAAACTTTAAATGATCGGGAATATCAGATGCTTCGGACAGTCTCATTAAAAGTGATAGAGACGTTAGAAATCATTGGGGGATGTAATATTCAATTTGCATTGCATCCAGATGGAGAACAATACTATATCATCGAAGTCAACCCTCGTGTTAGCCGTTCTAGTGCTTTGGCATCGAAGGCATCAGGTTATCCCATTGCAAGGATTGCCACCAAATTGGCCTTAGGTTATTCTCTTTATGAAATTAAAAATCCGATCACACAACATACTTATGCTAGCTTTGAACCGGCATTAGATTATGTCGTGATTAAATTCCCTAGATGGCCTTTTGATAAGTTTCCTTATATTCATCGTCAATTGGGAACACAAATGAAAGCAACAGGGGAAGTGATGACGATTGATCGAACCTTTGAAGGAGCCTTTTACAAAGCAATTCGTGCCTTAGAAATTGGAAAAGTTGGTTTACTTGATGAAACCTATGTAACATGGTCTGACGAACAATTAGAAAAAGGGATTACACAGGCAGACGATCAGAGAATTTTTCTGATTGCAGAAGCGTTTCATCGAGGAATAAGTATGCAAACGATCCATCGTTGGTCCAATATTCATCCTTTCTTTCTTCATAAGTTTAAGAAAATGGTGGAGATGGAGTTAGAAATAAACGATTGGAAAAAGAATCAAGTTGAAGTGAACCTTGAACGATTGAAAACATTGAAAAGAAAAGGAATCTCTGACCAATTGTTGGCTAAAGGGATTAACCTTTCCGATGCTGAATTATGGAGCCTATGGAAACAACAAAACATTCTACCAAGCTATAAGTCTGTCGATACCTGTGCAGGGGAATTTGAAGCAAAAACCCCCTATTTTTATTCTAGTAGGTTAGGAACAGACGACGAATCCCCTCTTCAAGGGAAAAAGGTGGCGGTGATTGGTTCAGGTCCGATACGAATTGGCCAAGGAATAGAATTTGACTATTGTGCTGTTCATACGGCTCTGACATTAGAACAAGAGGGAATTCAATCTATTATGATTAACGATAATCCTGAAACGGTAAGCACCGATTATCATATGTCTAGCCGCCTTTATATGGAACCTTTAACATTGGAAGATGTGTTACCCATTTTGGAAAAAGAACAGGTGGATGGCGTTGTTTATCAAGTTGGTGGGCAAACAGGGCTAAAATTAGCTAAGCAACTTGAACCTTATTTTCCCTTACTAGGAACTCCAATTGCAACGATTGATCAAATGGAGGACCGAGAACAGTTTAATCAATTTTTGTTTCATGCAGGGATTGAACCCATCCCTGGGCAGATCGTTTGGAAAATGGAAGAACTCCTTCCTGCTGTGACCGAAATTGGATATCCTATTTTAATTCGTCCTTCCTATGTGATCGGTGGGCAATGGATGAGAGTCATTGAGAATCAACAGGAACTGGAACATTATTTAGATCAATTAACTTTCTCTTTATCTGACCAATCTTTCTATCCTTTACTAATCGATCGCTATATTTCAGGGAAAGAGGTAGAGGTAGATGCTGTTTCAGATGGAGAAGATTGGATCATTCCAGCGATCATGGAACATCTGGAACCAGCAGGTATTCATTCGGGAGATAGTACGGCTGTATTACCACCCTTTTCTTTGACGACGATTCAAAAAAAGAAAGTGATTGAAGCGGCAGAAAAGGTATTAAAGCATGGAAATTTCATTGGTTTAGTCAACATTCAAATGATTGTCGATGGCAACCATATCTATGTTTTGGAGGTAAATCCAAGGGCATCGCGAACCATACCTGTCATCAGCAAAGTTACAGGGATTCCGATGATCCAAATTGCAACCCAAGTCCAATTGGGAAAATGTTTAAAGCAATTACCTTATCCGCTAGGAGTACTTCCGGAAAATCCTTTTTATACAGTGAAAGCCCCTGTTTTTTCTAATCGTAAATTACCAGGTCTAACTGATTTACTTGGGCCTGAAATGAAATCAACTGGGGAAATTTTAAGCTTAGGTTGGACATTAGAAGAAGCATTAGCAAAGGTGAGTTCAAATCCTGACTCTCGTTTTCTCCAACCTAGAACATTAACAGAATATCGTACAAAAGGAACAATGAGAGGAGAGGAACTTTATGAGTATCGCCAAAATAGAAGATCAACGACCTTTTGATTTTAATGGGAGGGACTTTTTAACCTTAGCCGATTTTTCAAAGGAAGAAATAGAATATTTTATTTTACTAGGCATCGATTTAAAGGAAAAGTTGAAAAAAGGGGTTCCTTTTAAACCTCTTGCTGGAAAAACATTAGGAATGATCTTTGAAAAATCCTCTACGCGCACAAGGGTCTCTTTTGAGGTAGGAATGGTTCAGCTTGGTGGTTATCCACTATTCTTAAGTAAACAGGATATTCAGCTTGGCCGTGGGGAAACCATCGCCGATACAGCCCGAGTCTTATCACGCTATGTGGATGGGATCATGATGAGGACTGACTCACAACAAAAACTGATTGAGATGGCAAGATATTCTACAGTCCCAATCATTAATGGTCTATCTGATCTTTTCCACCCCACACAAGCGATTGCTGATTTTATGACGATCTATGAACATAAGGGAAAATGGCAGGGATTAAAGTTAGTCTATATCGGGGATGGGAACAATGTGGCACACTCTTTGATGATTACTGGGACTAAACTGGGAATGGATGTGGTAGTGGCAAGTCCAAAAGGGTATGAACCTAATGCCAAAGTGATTCAATTGGCAAAGGAAGAAGCCAATCGTCATGGGGGAAAACTAGAGGTGATCAATGACCCTCAAGTAGCGGTAATCGGGGCTGATATCATCTATACTGATGTTTGGACCAGTATGGGGCAAGAACAAGAAACACGGCTTCGATTAGAACACTTTAAAGGTTTTCAAGTCAACTCTCAGTTATTAAAAGCAGCAGAAAAGGATCATCTTTTCATGCATTGCTTACCTGCCCATCGGGGAGAAGAAGTAACTGATGAGGTCATTGAAGGCTCAAATTCTGTTGTTTTTGATGAGGCAGAGAATCGACTACATGCTCACAAAGCTATTTTAACAGCTTTCATTAGGTGAATTGTGTATTGCAACGAGCTCCGTTGTCCGCCTCTTTATATGATTAAAACAAAAGGTGATAAAGAGGCTCCAAAGGTCGCTTCTTATGCAACACACAATTCACAGTGACTTTATTAAGAGGTGAATCGTGTATTGCAACGAGCTCCGTTGTCCGCCTCTTATGCAACACACAATTCTTTAAAATAAAAATGATTTAGGTCTTTATTTTTTGTCTATGTTGTATTATTATACTTTTATATGAATAAATATAAAAGTATAATAATACCACTCTTTAAGAGTGAGATGAAAGGAAGTTTTGTTAATGGCAAAAGACAAAGTAGTTTTGGCCTATTCTGGTGGTTTAGATACTTCTGTGGCGATTAAATGGCTACAGGAAAAATATAATTATGATGTTATTGCTTTAGCTATGGATGTGGGCGAAGGCAAGGATTTAGATTTTGTTCAAGAGAAGGCTTTAAAGGTTGGAGCGATTAAATCTTATGTAGTGGATGTGAAGAAGGAATTCGCTGAAGAGTTTATTTTGCCAGCATTAAAGGCAAATACCATGTACGAAGGAAAATATCCTTTGGTTTCTGCCTTATCTCGTCCATTGATCGCCAAATGGCTAGTCAAGGTGGCTAGAGAAGAAGGGGCTGTTGCTGTTGCTCATGGTTGTACAGGGAAAGGAAACGACCAAGTACGTTTTGATGTCTCAGTAACTGCATTAGCGCCAGACCTTAAAATCATTGCTCCTGTAAGAGAATGGGCAATGTCTAGGGATGAAGAAATTCAATATGCGGCAAAACATGGGATTCCAATTCCAGTTCAAAAAGAAAATCCGTTTAGCATTGATATGAACATGTGGGGAAGAAGCTGTGAGGCAGGTGTCTTGGAGGATCCATGGGTAGCACCACCTGAAGAAGCCTATGCACTCACTTCATCGATTCAAGATGCCCCTGATCAACCTGAAGAAGTAGAGATTGTGTTTGAAAAAGGGAAGCCTGTTGCCTTAAATGGAGAAGTTCTACCGATGGAAGAGATTATTTTGCAATTGAATAAAATTGCTGGAAAACATGGGGTGGGTCGTATTGACCATGTAGAGAATCGTCTTGTCGGGATTAAATCAAGAGAGATTTATGAAACGCCAGGGGCAACCGTTTTGATTACTGCCCATCAGGCATTAGAAAGCTTAGTTCATCCAAGGGAAATGGCCCACTTTAAGCCGATCATTGAGCAAAAAGTGGCCGATATGATTTATGAAGGATTATGGTTCTCACCACTCATGGATAGCTTAAAAGTATTCATTGATTCTACCCAAGTGATGGTAACAGGTAAAGTAAGAGTGAAACTATTTAAAGGCCACGCAACCGTCGTAGGTCGTAGTTCTGAAGAGTCTCTATATTCCTATGAATTGGCGACATATAATGCCGATGACCAATTCAACCATGAAGCAGCTGTTGGTTTTATCACCTTATTTGGTTTACCAACAAAAGTATTTGCAAAGGTTCACAGGGGGAAAGAGAATGAGTAAAAAAGCATGGGGTGGACGTTTTACTAAATCGACAAACCATTTAGTTGAAGAATATACAGCTTCGATTGGCTTTGATTATAAGTTAGCAGAGGAGGATATTCAAGGAAGTATCGCTCATGCCACCATGCTAGCAACACAAGGCATTATTACAGTAGAAGAGATGGATCTTATCATCCGTGGTTTAAAAGAGATTAAAAAGGAAATTGAAGAAGGGCAATTTGAATTTTCAATTGCCCTTGAAGATATTCATATGAATATCGAAAAACGGTTGATTGAAAAGATTGGGCCTGTTGGCGGAAAGCTTCATACGGCAAGAAGTCGCAATGATCAAGTTGCTTTAGATATGCATCTTTACTTAAAGAAATGGGTTAAACAGCTTGGTATAAGACTAGCAGAGTTGATTGAAGGATTTATTCAAAAAGCGGAGGAAAATATTGATATTATTTTACCTGGCTATACCCATTTGCAAAGGGCTCAACCGATTCTATTTTCCCATCATTTAATGGCCTATGTTTCGATGTTTTTGAGGGATTTAGAACGACTTCAAGATAGTTGGAAGCGAATCGATTTAATGCCTTTAGGAGCAGGAGCGTTAGCTGGAACCACCTTCCCTATCGATCGAAAGCAAGTAGCAGACCTACTTGGTTTTCAAGGAATTTATGCAAATAGTATGGATGCTGTAAGTGATCGGGATTATATCGTTGAATTTTTAAGTCATGCTTCCTTAATGATGATGCATCTATCTAGACTTTCTGAAGAATTGATTTTGTGGTCTAGTCAAGAGTTTCAGTTTGTAGAACTTGATGATGCCTTCTGTACGGGAAGTAGCATTATGCCACAAAAGAAAAATCCAGATGTAGCTGAATTGGTACGTGGGAAAACAGGAAGAGTATATGGGCATCTGATTTCTTTGCTAACCACATTAAAGGGACTGCCTTTAACCTATAACAAGGATATGCAAGAAGACAAGGAAGGAATGTTTGATACGGTTCAGACCTTAGATGGGGCACTTGCTTTAATGAAACCTATGGTTGAAACGATGAAGGTAAATCAGGAAAAAATGGCGAAGTCGGTGAAAGAGGACTTTTCTAATGCAACAGATTATGCTGATTATCTTGTAACAAAGGGAATTCCATTTCGTCAAGCACATGAGATCGTGGGTAAAACCGTACTCTATTGTATTGAACAAAAGAAATATCTTCTTGATTTAACCATAGAAGAGTATCATGCTTTCTCAGATCAAGTTGAAAAGGACATTTACGAAAAATTACAACCAGAGCAAGTGGTGAATGCAAGATCATCATATGGTGGCACAGCAAAGGAATCGGTTTTTGTTCAAATTGAAGAGGCAAAAACAAAATTACAAGATTTACAAGGATTCTTTAGCTAAATTGTACAATTGCAATTATATTTTTATTTTTATAGAAAGGACTGTTATTCCTGTGGAGGAACAGTCTTTTTTCAAAGATTAAGAAAGTATAACTTTCTTCCATTTGTCATTTAGGGGTCTGTATATTCCATAAGCTGCGACATAGCGTGACTAGCAGCTTTAGCTGTGTAGCACGACTTGTACACTTTGTGTGCCTTCAGAAGTGCCCTTCTCTCCTTAATCTTTATTTATAGAAGGGCACGGATGACGGAGCGCAATGGAATATACAAACCTTTTTTCACTTTAGGAAAGTACAAGTGCAACGCTTGGCATAAGCCAAGTTGTTCTTTAAAAAATTAAAATGTTAACTATTGACAAAAATTAAGTTGACAAATAATGAACCTACCTTTATGCTAGAGTTAAAGATTTCCAAATTTTTAGAAACAATCAATGATAATTAGATGTGAAGGTAGGGACGAAAGATGAAATTAAAAGAGATGATGTATGTAGCATTATTTACTGCGGTCGTTGCCGTACTTGGTTATTTACCAGCGATACCACTTGCATTTATACCTGTACCGATTACTGCGCAAACCTTAGGCGTGATGTTGGCAGGATCAGTATTAGGAGCTAAACGAGGTGGTTTAAGTATGCTCGTTCTTGTTCTTTTAGCAGCGGTAGGAGCACCAGTCTTGTCTGGTGGAAGTGGAGGTATATCTGTTTTGCTTGGCCCAACAGGTGGATATGTTTTAAGTTGGCCAATTGCAGCGTTTGTCATAGGTTTATTAGTAGAGCGTTCATGGCAAAATCTTAAGGTTTGGAAGTTGACTCTTTTTCATGTCATTGGTGGTATTCTCATCGTTTATGCGATTGGGATTCCTTATTTAGCTGTCGTGGCCAAGTTGAATATATACGAAGCGCTTATTTCTAACCTTGCTTTTATTCCAGGAGATCTAATTAAAGCGATTGTTGCAGCAGTTGTAGCCATGCAAATGAAAAAATCCTATCCTATCATTCAACCAAGTCAACAGGTGGAAGTTTAAAAAATAGCATAAAGAAAATCTATTAAATAATTAATGTAGTAAAAGGATCTCTACTATGTAAAAAATGTAGAGGTCTTTTTTTGTCTAAAGTTGCCAGAAACTTTGACGAATCCAGTAGCGTTATTTGTGAGTGTTGGGTTATTGTACATATTTACTTTTTTCGTCATTTTTTTCCCGGGAAATATTTTTTCTCACAAAAATAATGAGATAAATACTAGAAAAGTGTCGCTAATGGAAAAATGAGGGTGGGAAAGCATATATTTCTTGAAAATTTTTAAAGGATTTTTTGGAGATATGTCGAAAAGAATAAAAATCCACTTATGAATTTCACCATCTAAGATTATAAGGAAAAGAAGTGAAACTATGATAGAAATGTTTGATGTTTGGAAAACATATCCGAATGGTGTTAATGCCTTACAAGCCATAAATATTAAGATTAACAAAGGTGAATTTGTATATGTTGTTGGCCCTAGTGGTGCCGGTAAATCGACATTTATTAAATTGATGTATCGAGAAGAACGCCCAACGAAAGGTCAAATTTTTTTAAATGGATTTAATGTTGAAAAATTAAAAGAACGACAAATTCCGCAAATTCGTCGTAATATTGGTGTTGTATTTCAAGATTATCGCTTGTTACCCAATTTAACGGCATATGAAAATGTATCTTTTGCAATGGAAGTTATTGAGGCGCCAAAAAAACTGATTCGTAAACGCGTGCCTGAAGTTCTTGAATTAGTTGGTTTAAAAGAAAAAATGAATGCTATGCCAAATCAATTATCAGGTGGGGAACAACAACGAGTTGCATTGGCAAGAGCATTGGTAAATAGCCCTTCCGTGATTATTGCTGATGAACCAACAGGTAATCTTGACCCTGATACTTCATGGGAAATTATGGACCTATTTGAAAAAATCAATTTCCGAGGAACAACGATTGTGATGGCAACGCATAACAAAGTGATCGTGAATAAGTTGAGAAAACGGGTTATTGCGATCGAGAATGGAAGTGTTGTAAGGGATCAGCAGCGAGGTGAATACGGCTATGAATCTTAATACAGTAGGACGACATATAAAAGAAGGCTTTCGAAATATTGGCAGAAATGGTTGGATGACCTTTGCATCAGTAAGTGCGGTAGCGATTACCCTTCTCATATTAGGTGTCTTTCTTTTACTTGCTATGAATGTGAATTATATGACAAAGATTATTGAAGACCAGGTTGAAATTACTGTCGAATTAGACCTAAATGCAAAAGATGCACAAATTAAGGCAATTGAAAACGAGATACGTAATATGGATGGGGTTAAATCCGTTACTTTCATTTCCAAAGAAGAACTTTTAAAACAACTAAAAGAACGTTTAGGAAAAGATGCCTATCTGTTAGAAGGCTTTGATGAAGAAAATTCGCTATACGATAGTTTTCAAGTTCGTGCATTTAATCCCGAGACCACTGGACAGGTTGCAGAAAAAATTGCAAAAATCCAAATGGTTTCTAATGTAGATTATGGAAAAGCTACTGTTGAGAAACTATTTGCTGTCACAAAATGGGTGAGAAACATTGGCTTGGCCTTTACGCTTGGTTTAGCCTTTACAGCAATGTTCTTAATTTCGAATACGATCAAAATTACGATTTACGCCAGAAGAAGAGAAATTCAGATTATGAAGCTGGTAGGAGCAACAAATTGGTTTATACGCTGGCCATTTTTTGTTGAAGGATTTTTACTAGGGGTTTTAGGTTCGATTGGCCCAATCATTCTTTTATACATAGGTTACCGCACTCTATTGGACAAAGTGAATCTATCATTTTTATTCTTTAAGTTTTTACCAGTATATCCATTAACTTATCAAATTTCACTAATCTTAGTTGTAATCGGGGCATTTATTGGAATTTGGGGAAGTATGATGTCAGTGCGGCGATTCCTAAAAATTTAAGGATTTTTAGAATTGAGAATTGAGAATTGAAAACGAAGAATGAAAAATGGGAGAGGAAGGAGAAAAAATAGATGGATAAAAGACGATGGCTGTCATTGGTTCTAACACTAAGTTTATTTTTTTCTATCAGTTTCCCGATGATTGAAACTAAAGCCGTGAGCAAATCGCAGCAATTGGACAAGCAGATCCAACAAATTCAGCAAAAAAAGAAAGAGGCTGCAAATAAAGCAAGAAACATTGACAAGCAAATAAAGCAAATTAATTCAACAAAAGAAAGCATTCAAAAAGAGCTTGTTTCCTTAGAGACACAAATTAACGAAACAGAAAATAAAATTTTTACATTAGAAGGTCAAATTGAAAAAGTGACCACTCAAGCAAAGGAAGCTGCTAATCAATTAGAGTTAGCAGAAAAAAGAGTAGAAGAACGGGACGATCTATTAAGAACAAGGGTGCGATTGATGGCACGTAATAGAGATGTTGATTACCTTGATGTTCTTTTAGGGGCTACAAGTTTTTCAGATTTCTTACAAAGATTTAATATCCTACAAAAAATAGTAGATTCAGATAAAAAAATACTAGAAGAAAATATTAAAGACCGTAACACAATCGTGGAGAAGAAAAAAGAGATTGAACGTTCATTAGCTAGATTGGAACAGTTATTTGGAGAAACCGAGAATTTAAGAAAAACATTAGTTGCTAAGAAAGAAGAAAGAAAGGTGAAAATTGCCTCACTCAACCAACAGGCACAAGAATTAGCTGAATTTAAAGAAGAAGAACAAAATCTAGTAAAAGAATTAGCTGAAAAAGAAGCTGCTTTATTAAGGGAAAAAAATAAATTAAATATTAAATATAGTGGCGGGAAGTTTGCTTGGCCATTACCTGCTAGTACTAGAATTACTTCAGATTTTGGTTTGAGAATCCATCCTATAACTGGTAAAAAGACTGGTCACGACGGAATTGATATCGGTGCCCCACAAGGAAAAGATATTGTTGCAGCAGATGATGGGGTTGTTATCCTTGCTACTTATGTGAGTGGTTACGGGAATACAGTGATGATTGATCATGGGAGTGGTATTTGGACGTTGTATGGACACATACGAAATGGTGGAATTAAAGTAAAAGTAGGTCAAGAAGTGAAAAAAGGAGAAAAAATTGCTGAAGTTGGTTCTACTGGACGTTCTACTGGTCCACATTTACATTTTGAGGTTCAGAAAAATAAACAGGCTGTCAATCCATGGAATTATTTAAAAAAATAACTTCATATTTTGTACATGCCCATCATATAATGTAAATAGTCTAACGAAGGTGGTGCGTGGAATTGATGGTTAAGGGTCGTACATTATTAATCCTACTTGTACTATCAATTGTACTAAGTAGTTTGGTCACTGCAATGGTTGTTGATGGGAATGGAATCGTGATAAACCAACCATCTGGAACTGAATCCGTTCCGAAAGAGATGAATAAACTAGTTGATGTTTATCAGACCATATTACAATCATATGTTGAAAAGAAAAATGGAAACGAACTAATCGATGGGGCAATTAGAGGTATGGTTCAGTCCTTAAATGATCCACATTCCACATATATGGATGCGAAAGAATCTAAGGATTTTTTCGGAAGTTTAAATGATTCTTTTGAAGGGATTGGGACAGAGGTAACGATTGAAAATGGTAAAATCACTGTGATCGCGCCAATAAAAGGGAGTCCTTCTGAAAAAGCAGGAATTCGACCTAGAGACCAAATCATTAAAGTGAATGGCGAGTCTTTAGAAGGGCTTAATTTAATCGAAGCGGTTAGCAAAATTAGAGGACCAAAAGGGACAAAAGCAGTGTTAGAAATTGTTCGCCCAGGTATAGAGGCACCAATTGAGATAACTGTAATACGTGATGAAATTCCAATTGAAACCGTTTATTCAAGCACGATTTCTTCCAAAAAAGGAACATTGGGTAAAATTGAAATTACGAATTTTGGTGAGAATACAGCAGCGGAATTTAAAAAGGCTTTAAAAGACTTAGAAAGCAAGGGTATTAAAGGTTTAATTATTGATGTTCGCGGGAATCCCGGTGGATACCTACAGAGTGTATTAGAGATTGGGAATTTAGTTGTCCCAAATAAAGGGATTATTGTTCAAGTAGAGGACCGTAACAAAAAAAGAGAACAATATCATTCTGAAATGGAACAACCAAGCTACCCGATTGTTTCTCTAATTAACGGTGGAAGTGCCAGTGCTGCTGAAATATTAGTAGCTGCATTACAAGAGGCTGGACATTACCCAGTCGTTGGAGAGCCTTCCTTTGGTAAAGGTACGGTACAGAATCCTTTTGAACTTTCGGATGGCAGTAATGTTAAATTGACAGTTGCAAAATGGTTAACACCAAATGGAAATTGGATTCATCAAAAGGGAATTCAACCTGATGTGAAGATGGAACAGCCTGAATATTTCCATGCAGCACCATTTCCAGAAGATATTCAATTAAAACGAGATACAAATAGTAATGATGTGAAAAATCTACAGATTATATTGAATGGGTTAGGCTATAAAACAGGAAGAACTGATGGGTACTTTGATCAAGAGACAGTCTTAGCTGTTCAAGCCTTCCAAAAAGCAAATGGATTAAACGCAAGTGGTGTAGTGGATCAAGTCACTGCTAACAAGCTTCAAGATAAAATCATTGAACGAATTAGAGATCCAAAAAATGATTTGCAGCTTCAAGTAGCCATTGAAACATTATTAAAAGCAATAAAATAGAAAAGCAGGAAATCGAAATCCAAGTATCGAATAAATACCACATAGGATGATGTGGTATTTTTCATTGGCTATTTTATGCAAAATGATCAAGGGAAGGAAGTCATATGAATGGAACTGCTAATTGAACTGATCAAGAAAATACCTTTTCTTTTTTTACAGCCTATGTTGTATATTGGTTTGATTCTGATCATCCTTCAATATAGAAGACAAATGATATTGGAAAGAGCCTTATTTAGTTCTCGGATTCATTCAGTTTCCTTAGAAGTGCTAGGTTCTCTCGGATATGGATTGATTGGTGGTGTAGTTGGATCAGGTTTGATGATGTCATTAGGCGTAGTATTTCACCCATATGAGATGGGAATCGTTTGGTTAATTACTGCGATTTTAATCTTTTTTCATATTCGCTTTCTTTGTCTTTCCTATGCGGCAGGGATATTAGGACTATTAGCAGGTATCATGCGACTTTTTCCAACACCAGAAATAGTTTGGTTAAAACCATTTTGGGAGATGGTGACTCAATTACATATTCCCTCTCTTATCGCCATCGTTGCCATTTTACATTTGATCGAGGCATTTCTCATTCGCTTGCAAGCTGAAAAAACATCGACACCCTTATTCATTGAAACCAAAAGAGGAAAATTGATAGGGGGGCAACATATTCAAGCTTTTTGGCTACTACCCTTATTTTTAGTTGTTTCTACTGGTGATTCAAGTCAAGGAATCGAGCTATCCTCTACTTGGTGGCCTTTGATTGGTGGGGCATCAAGTCTAACGATTTTACCAGTTCCAGCTATCATTGGTTATTCAGATGTTACTACTGTTTATACATCTGTTGAAAAAAGCAAAGTGGCTTCAAAACACTTAATAATTTATAGCGTATTTTTATTTGGACTAGCTTTTGCTGCAGAATATTGGCTACCCCTTCAAATCATTGCTGCTCTTTTTGCAGCACTAGCTCATGAAGGATTAAGACTTATTGGGAAGAGGGCAGAAGCAAAAAGAAGTGTGCTTTTTGTTCATCCTAATGATGGTCTAAGAGTTCTAGAAGTGATCCCGGGAAGTCCAGCGGCAAGAATGGGGATCAAATCGGGTGAAACGATAAAAAAAGTGAATGGCATTCCAGTTACTGATAAACGAGGGCTTTATGAGGCTCTTCAAAGTCAATCAGCCTTTGCAAAGCTAGAAATCATTAATCTTTCAGGACATATCAAATTGGTTCAACATTCCCTTTATGAGGGCGATCATCATCAATTAGGAATCATCTTAGCTCCCGATGACGAAGCACCCTATTATATCGAAATGGAAGATCATAATTTGTTGAAATTATTTAGACAGAAAGTGGAAAAAATCTTCCGTGGGGCTTAAAAAGTAGATTTTTTCCAAGAATAGAATCAGAAGTAGACAAAGGCTGCTTAAAAACAAGTAGCTCGTTTTTTTTTGACCATTCAAGGAACATTTGTTCTTTTCGTTTTCACTATAGATATGATATAATTTATTTATATGTGTGATTGACAAGGAGATATTGAGGATGGACCAAGTTTTCCAACTACAATCAGAGTATAAACCACAAGGGGATCAACCTAAAGCAATTGAAGCTTTAGTTCAGGGAATAAAAGAAAATAAACAACACCAAGTACTATTAGGGGCAACAGGGACAGGAAAAACATTTACGATGGCCAATGTGATTGCTCAAGTGAATAAACCAACTTTAGTGATTGCTCATAATAAAACGCTTGCTGCTCAATTGGCTAGTGAATTTAAGGAGTTTTTCCCTAATAACGCTGTTGAATATTTTGTAAGTTACTACGATTATTACCAACCAGAAGCCTATGTTCCACAGACGGATACGTATATTGAAAAAGATGCAAGCATCAATGATGAAATCGATAAATTACGCCACTCTGCAACAAGTGCTTTATTTGAACGAAAGGACGTTATTATTGTCGCTAGTGTGTCAAGTATTTATGGATTAGGATCTCCAGAAGAGTATCGAGAGCTTGTTCTTTCATTAAGAGTAGGAATGGAACGAGAGCGAAATGAAGTCTTAAGAAAATTGGTGGATATTCAATATCAGCGAAATGATATTAATTTCACTCGTGGGACCTTCCGAGTTCGTGGCGATGTGATTGAAATCTTTCCGGCTTCTCGTAGTGAACAAGCGGTACGTGTCGAGTTTTTTGGCGATGAGATCGAACGAATTCGGGAAATCGATGTGCTTACAGGTGAAATTATTGGTGACCGGGATCACATTGCGATTTTTCCTGCTTCTCACTTCGTAACAAGAGAAGAAAAAATGAAATTAGCACTTAAAAATATCGAAGAGGAATTAGACGCTAGATTAAAAGAATTAAGAGATCAAGGAAAATTATTGGAAGCCCAGCGTTTAGAACAAAGAACAAGATATGATCTGGAAATGATGGCAGAGGTTGGATTTTGTTCAGGAATTGAGAACTATTCTAGGCATTTAGAAGGAAGGCCTGCTGGTTCTACTCCTAACACCTTGTTAGATTATTTTCCTGATGATTTTTTAATGATGATCGATGAATCCCATGTAACGATTCCCCAAATTCGGGGAATGTACAATGGAGATAGGGCACGTAAACAGGTACTTGTCGATCATGGTTTTCGTTTGCCTTCCGCTTTGGATAACAGGCCTCTACGGTTTGATGAATTTGAAAAGCACATTCACCAAATCGTTTATGTTTCGGCTACACCTGGACCCTATGAATTGGAACATGCCCCAGAAGTAATCGAACAAATTATTCGTCCAACTGGGTTACTAGACCCTGTCATTGATGTTCGCCCAATTAAAGGACAAATTGATGATTTAATTGGTGAAATCAATTTACGAATCGAAAAAGAAGAACGAGTCATGGTGACTACCTTAACGAAAAAGATGGCAGAGGATTTAACAGACTATCTAAAGGAAATTGGTATCAAGGTGAAATACCTTCATTCAGATATTAAAACCTTGGAACGAATGCAAATTATACGTGGATTGCGACTAGGAGAGTTTGATGTTCTTGTGGGAATCAACCTTTTAAGAGAAGGTTTAGATATACCAGAAGTTTCATTGGTTGCAATTCTTGATGCAGATAAAGAAGGGTTTTTACGTTCTGAAACCTCTTTAATTCAGACGATTGGCCGGGCAGCGAGAAACGCTAATGGCATGGTGATTATGTATGCGGATAAAATCACCGATTCAATGAGAAGAGCGATAGAAGAAACGGAACGACGTCGTAACATTCAGATCGCTTATAATAAAGAACATCACATTGTTCCTATGACCATTCGTAAGAAAGTGAGCGATGTGATCGAAGCAGTGAAGGTTGCTGAGCAAAAGGCTGATTATGGTCAAGGAAAACAGAGAAAAATGAGTAAGAAGGAAAGAGTTCAAATGATTGAGCGTTTAGAACAAGAAATGAAAGCTGCTGCTAAAGAACTCCATTTTGAAAAAGCAGCAGAATTACGTGATCTCATCATGGAATTGAAAGTGGAAGGGGAACTATAATGCCACAAGAAAAGATTGAAATAAAAGGAGCAAGGGTTCACAACCTAAAAAATATTGATGTATCGATTCCCCGTGACAAATTTGTCGTATTGACTGGGTTAAGTGGTTCAGGGAAATCCTCTTTAGCCTTTGATACGATTTATGCTGAAGGGCAACGCCGTTATGTGGAATCTTTATCAGCTTATGCTAGACAGTTTTTAGGTCAAATGGATAAACCGGATGTGGATTCTATAGATGGATTGTCCCCCGCTATTTCCATTGATCAAAAAACCACTAGCAAAAATCCTCGTTCTACTGTTGGAACGGTTACGGAAATTTACGATTATTTACGTCTATTATTTGCACGAATCGGAAAACCACATTGTCCTGTTCATGGAACAGAAATCAGTGCACAGACCATTGAACAAATGGTAGACCGGTTATTGAGTTATCCAGAGCGGACGAAAATGCAGATTCTTGCTCCAGTCATAGAGGGGAGAAAAGGGGAGCATAGTAAGGTTTTAGAAGATATCAAAAAGCAGGGATTTGTTCGTGTCCGTGTCGATGGAGAAGTTTTAGATGTCAGTGAAGAAATCAAGCTTGAGAAGAATAAGAAACATACAATTGAAGTGGTTGTTGACCGCATTATCTTAAAGCCTGATATTCAAACAAGGTTAGCCGATTCATTAGAAACAGCATTGCAGATGGCTGATGGCAAAGTGATTGTGGAAATCATTGGCGAGGAAGAGCTTTTATTTAGTCAAAAATTGGCTTGTCCAATCTGTGGATTTAGTATGGATGAGTTATCACCAAGGATGTTTTCTTTTAATAGTCCGTATGGTGCCTGTCCTACATGTGACGGGTTAGGAAGCAAAATGGAAGTAGACCCGGATTTAGTGATTCCTGATCCCAAAAAGACTTTAGCCGAAGGGGCGATTGAACCATGGGCAGGAATTAGCTCTACCTATTATCCACAGTTGCTAGAATCGATTTGTAACCACTTAGGTATTGATATGAACACTCCTGTAGATCAATTAAGTGCAGAACAATTACATTTAATTTTACATGGAAGTAAAGGAGAAAAAATCCATTTCCGTTATGAAAATGAATTTGGTCAAGTGAGAGAAGCAGATGTTCCATTTGAAGGGGTTATTCCTAATTTGGAACGAAGGTATAAAGAGACGGTTTCTGACTATACAAGAGACCATATCGAACAGTTTATGAGTCATAATCCTTGTCCAACCTGTAAAGGGGCTCGATTAAAGAAAGAAATTTTATCAGTACAAGTTGGCGGTCAAAATATAGCCTATGTTACAGATCTTTCGATCAAGAATGCATTAATCTTTTTTGAGAATTTAACTTTAACAGAAAAAGAACAAACGATTGCTCATCTTATTTTGAAAGAAATTAAATCACGGCTTGGATTTTTAGCGAATGTAGGCTTAGACTATTTAACTTTAAGCCGTGCTGCTGGAACGCTTTCTGGAGGTGAAGCTCAGCGGATTCGTCTTGCAACCCAAATCGGTTCTAGTTTAATGGGAGTGCTCTATATCTTAGATGAACCAAGTATTGGTTTACATCAAAGGGATAATGATCGACTGATTAGAACTTTAGAACATATGCGGGACTTAGGGAATACGCTTATCGTAGTAGAACATGATGAAGATACCATGTTAGCTGCTGATTACATTATTGATATTGGGCCAGGGGCAGGAATTCACGGAGGACAAGTCATCGCGAAGGGAACGCCAAAAGAGATCATGGCAGATAAGAATTCTCTAACTGGTCAATATTTAAGTGGAAGGAAATTTATTTCTGTCCCAGTTGAACGTCGTAAACCAAATGGAAAATGGTTAGAAATAAAGGGAGCAAAGGAAAATAATTTAAAGAATATCAATGTAAAAATTCCACTGGGGGTCTTTACAAGTGTAACTGGTGTATCTGGATCTGGTAAAAGTACGATGGTTAATGAAATTCTATATAAAACATTAGCCAAAGAATTAAATGGTGCAAAACAAAAGCCAGGACAATATAAAGAATTACGGGGAATCGAGTATTTAGATAAGGTAATCGATATTGACCAATCACCAATTGGGCGTACTCCCAGGTCAAACTCTGCTACGTACACAGGTGTGTTTGATGATATTCGTGATGTTTTTGCAAATACCCAAGAAGCAAAGGTGCGCGGGTATAAAAAAGGCCGCTTCAGTTTTAATGTTAAAGGTGGCCGTTGCGAGGCTTGCCGTGGGGATGGAATCATTAAGATTGAAATGCATTTTCTCCCTGATGTCTATGTTCCTTGTGAGGTATGTAAGGGTAAACGCTACAATCGGGAGACGTTAGAAGTGAAATATAAGGGAAAAACGATTTCCGATGTACTCGATATGACGGTGGAAGATGCGCTAGAGTTTTTTAAAAACATTCCACGTATCCAGCGAAAGTTACAAACTTTGTTTGATGTTGGCTTGGGATATATTAAATTAGGACAACCTGCCACTACTTTATCTGGAGGAGAAGCCCAGCGGGTGAAACTAGCTTCTGAACTTTATCGTCGTAGTAATGGTCGTACCTTATATATTCTTGATGAACCAACGACTGGACTTCATGTAGATGATATTGCTAGACTATTACAGGTGTTGCAAAGACTTGTAGATAATGGTGATTCTGTACTTGTGATTGAACATAATCTAGATGTCATCAAGACCTCTGATTACATCATCGATTTAGGACCTGAAGGTGGTGATGGGGGAGGGATCATCATTGCTCAAGGTACCCCTGAACAAATCATAGAGGTAGAAGAATCTTATACAGGAAAATATTTAAAACCAATCCTAGAAAGAGATAGAAGACGGGCAGAAGAAAGAATTCGGGAGTACGCACAAGCTACTTCCTAAAAACGAGTGATCACTGTGATTGAAACAGATCAATTTGGCTCGATTGTCGATGTCAGAGATGAAGAAAAACATGAAAAGGTTGAAATTATTTTCGAGTAGAAACGTATGAATAGATAAAGGTGGGAAAGGGTGATTGTAATATGAAAAAATTAAGAAGATCAAGAAATAATAAGATGATTGCTGGGGTACTAGGAGGACTTGCAGATTATTTTGATGTGGATGTGACGGTTGTTCGATTATTATATGTGTTGATATCTGTACTCTCTGCAGCCTTCCCAGGGATTATCGTTTATATCATAGCGATGTTCATTATGCCTCAAGAAGATTAGTGAGGGATTGCTGTGAGTTGGATTATTAAGGTGATTTTAAATGGTTTGGCACAAGATAAGAAATAACCACCAATCAGGTGGTTATTTCTTTAATACTAAAGAGAGCTTTCATTTCATTACAAGATAAAAGAGTATGTATATTCGCCTGTTTTAAATTTTATTAAAGTTAGGAAGGGGGTCATGAATTGAAGATTGGATTTATTGGAGCAGGAAAAGTGGGTACGTCATTAGGTGAATATTGGTATCGTAAGGGGTTTCAAGTGGTAGGATATTATACTCGTACCTATCAACATGCAGTAAAGGCTGCGAGCAAAAGCAAAAGTATGGCTTATCAAGAATTGGAAGCGTTGGTAAAAGACTCAGATCTAATAGCTATTTCAGTGAACGATGATCAAATTGCAAGCATATCTGAAAAACTGGCTAGTTTACCGATTGTATGGGAAAATAAGATAGTATTTCATTTGAGTGGCTTACATACTTCTAATTTGCTATCTTCTTTATGGGATCATGGGGCTACGGTTTGTTCATTACATCCTATGCTTTCTTTTAGCGATCCAGAAAAAGCTGTTATTGATCTTCAATCTGTTTTATTTACAATAGAAGGAAGAGGGAAAAAGTTAGGGGAATTAAAATCTCTTTTAGATCAATGTGGAAATTCATGGATGGAGATTCGTACAGATGTAAAGGCCTTATATCATACTGCAGCAACCATTCTATCAAATTATTTAGTCACATTAGTAGATATAGGTGTCCAAATGCTGACTACTGCTGGTTTTAAACAAAATCAAACAAAAGACTTAATTGAGCCCCTTGTGAAAAAAACGATCGATCGAGTGATCGATTTAGGGACGGAAAAGGCTTTAACTGGCCCAATTTCTAGGGGTGACATGTGTACACTAGAAAAGCATTTGGAAGTACTTGGGGAAGTAGACCAAACCTGGCTTGATCTTTACCAACAAATGGGTTTTTTAACGATAGACCTGGCAAAACGGGGAAGGCGGATTACATCTGATTCGGCTGAAAAAATGAAGGAGGTGCTAATATCTAATGAAAAAAAGAAACACAATAGCAACTTTTCGTAAAATGAAGCAAGAAGGACAGAAGATCACGATGTTGACAGCTTATGATTATCCCACGGCTAAATTATTAGATCAGAGTGGAATCGATGGAATACTTGTAGGCGATTCATTAGGAATGGTTGTATTAGGTTATGAAAATACAACACAAGTGACGATGGAGGATATGATTCATCATATAAAAGCCGTCAGCCGAGCGGTAGATCAAGCGCTTGTGATCGGAGATATGCCATTTTTATCCTATCACATGGGGATCAAAGAAAGCGTCAAAAATGCGGGCCGGATTATTCAAGAAGGACATGCTCAAGCAGTAAAATTAGAAGGTGGTATAGAAATCATAGAAGAGATTAAAGCGATTATAAGAGCGGGTATCCCTGTGATGGGCCATTTAGGCTTTACTCCGCAGTCTATTCACCAAATGGGTGGATATTATGTACAAGGAAAAACTGAAAATGAAGCTAGGAAATTGCTTGAAGATGCTAAAGCTCTTGAAGATGCAGGGGTTTTTTCCCTCGTATTGGAGATGGTGCCTGCTGAATTAGCAACGATGATTTCTTCACAGCTTTCGATTCCAGTCATAGGGATAGGGGCTGGTGTTGGCTGTGATGGGCAGGTATTAGTCACTCATGATCTTTTAGGATTTTATCATGGGAATATACCCAAATTTGTAAAACAATATGCAGAAATTGGTCAAACGATCAAAGATTCTGTTTCTCAATATATAAAAGAGGTAAAACAAGGAACTTTTCCAAGGGAAGAACATTGCTTTCATTCGGAACGAATCTCAATATCTCAATTGTATGGGGGAAAATAATATGGAGATTTATAAAAACATTCAAGAAATGAAATCATATTTGAAAGAAATGCGGAAAGAAGGGAAGAAAATAGGCTTTGTTCCTACCATGGGATATTTGCATGAGGGTCATCTTTCCTTGATCCGAAGAGCAGCTGTTGAGAATGATTTGGTCGTGGTGAGTATATTCGTTAATCCTCGTCAGTTTGGCCCTGGTGAAGATTTTGAACGTTATCCAAGGAATATAGAACAGGATATACGATTGTCTCAGGAAGCAGGCGCAAATGTACTTTTTGTACCTGGAATCAATGAAATGTATCCAGAAGGATTTAATACCTATGTAGAAGTAAAACAATTGACGGAAACATTATGTGGAAAATCAAGACCGGGTCATTTTTTGGGCGTGACTACAGTCGTGAATAAATTATTTCATATTGTAAATCCTGACCGTGCTTATTTTGGACAAAAAGATGCTCAACAGGTGATTGTCATTCAGAGAATGGTGAAGGATCTAAATATAGATGTAGAGGTAGTGGTTTGTCCGATTGTACGAGAAGCAGATGGATTGGCAATGAGTTCACGCAATGTTTATCTTAATTCCGAAGAAAGAGGACAAGCCATTGTTCTTTTCCATGCTTTAAATATGGCGAAGGAAAGGATTGAACAAGGTGAGCGGGATGCGATGAGGTTAAAAAAGCAAATTGAAATGATGATCCAACAACAACCATTAGCCAATATTGATTATGTCTCTATTGTTGATGGCGAAAACCTTGAGGAAGTAAAGGAGATCAATCATAAGGTATTGATTGCACTTGCCGTTAAATTTGGAACAACTAGGTTAATAGACAATATGATTGTGGAGGTATAGGAAATGCTTAGAGAAATGATGACAGGAAAAATCCATAGAGCCATTGTAACTGAAGCGAATCTCAATTATGTGGGAAGTATAACGATTGACGAAGACTTATTGGAGGCAGCAGATATTTTACCTGGTCAAAAAGTACAAATTGTGAATAATAATAATGGGGCTCGTTTTGAAACTTACGTGATTACTGGTGAGAAGGGAAGCGGAACCATCTGTTTAAATGGAGCTGCCGCACGTTTGGTACAACCAGGAGATGTAGTGATTATTATAGCTTATGGTTGGTTAGATGATCAAGAAGCTAAAGATCATCAACCTAAAGTCGTCTTTGTTGATCATCAGAATAAAATCATCAAATTAGGAACGGAAAAAGAAAAATTAGAAATATATGGCGATAAAAGGATAGAAAGGTAGGAGATAGATGAAATACAAACTAGTAGCGATCGATCTAGATGATACGTTATTAAGAGATGATCTAAAAATTTCTCCACAGACGATAGAAGCCATACAAGAAGCTGTTAAAAAAGGAGTGACTGTGACACTAGCAACAGGCCGAATGTTTCAGTCTGCAGCTCAATATGCGAAAGAAATTCAGCTCGATGTACCCATTATTACCTATCAAGGTGCACTCATTAAAAATGTCCTTAGTGGAGAAGTGTTGTATGAAAGACTATTACCATATGACTTAACGATTCAAGTGATTCAAGAACTTAGACAACAAAACAAACATATTCAAATCTATTTACACGATGAACTTATTGTTGAAAGTCATAATAAATATGTGGAGAAATATAGTAAGGCTTCAAATGTTCCTTTTAAAAAAGTAGATGATTTGATTGAAACCATGGATAAACTTCAAACTAAGCCATTAAAAATCATTACCATTGATGAACCAGAAGTGATCAAGGGAATGGAAAAGGAGTGGCAGAAAAAGTATGGGGATTTGGCCCATGTTACCATATCGAAACCAGATTTCTTAGAGATTTCTCATCGAGAGGCATCGAAAGGACAAGCTATTCAATACTTAGCCAAAAGCAAAGGGATCACTATGGACCAAGTAATTGCGATTGGGGATAGTTATAATGATCGGGATATGATTGAAGTGGCTGGGTTAGGAGTAGCTATGGGAAATGGACATCCAGATATAAAGGCATTGGCCGATTATGTGACAAAGACGAATAATGACCATGGGGTATGGGAAGTGTTGCAGAAGTTTGTTTTGAATGAGGAGTAGGGGTGAGTAAGAATGGAAATAGAGATTTACTCTGTTTCAGCAACAACCGAAAAGGAAAAAGATCAAAAGAATAATCATGATATATTTTTGTTTGAAAAGGATCATATCCGTACTTATTTACGCCTACCACGAGAAAAGCAAGACTTTACAAAGAAAGAAATTGTAGAAATGATAGCTTATTTAAAAGAAAATCTCCTAAATGAGGATCCCGAGCAAACTCGTTTGCAAGAATGGCTAAAGGAACAATGGATGGATAAGAGCTACACCAATACACGACCTACAATGATTGAAATTCCCGCATGGGTAAGTAAAGTTAAGAATTGGAATCAAGGGTGGATTCCGATTCTTTTTATCAAACAGCGCCATAGTGAATGGGATCATTCTTTGATTGAATTGCTTCATTCGTATTTAGAATTCGATTTCTTTGAAGTAACCATCTCTGAAACCATGTTAATGATCGTGATCTCAAATCTTGAATTAAAATTACCCTATCACCAATCTATTGAATTAGAAGAGTTTGCGTATGGTTTACAAGCAATGATTCAAAATGAATGGGAAGAAGAAATAAAAATAGGATTACACTATCCTATTGATCAGATAGAAGATTTAATAAAAGAGGGAAGACATCTACTACTTGATGAAAAATGGGTGATGAGACTGTGGCAGCAGGTTGATCTATTATTACCTTGGACTCATCAGCTTGAACGACTTATTTTTTCAATCCCTGAAGATAGTTTAAAACTTTTTAAACCATTACAGTGGTCAAATGATCCGGAGTTAAATAAGACTTTAGAGGTATTTTTTGAAGAAAATTTAAATATGAGTGAGACTGCCAGAAGGTTGTATATCCATCGTAATACACTACAATATCGTTTGGAAAAGATTAAGCAAGCAACAAATCTTGATGTAAAAAAATTTGAGGATGCGGTAATTGCTAAAATCATAATGATGTTAAACAAAGATGATGGACAAAATGCACAGAATTGATGCGAAAAAATTGTAAGATTTGCGCATAGATAACGCTTACAAAGATAGGCTAGAATGAAAGTAATACAGAATGGAGGGGAATTTTATGGCAAAGGTAACATTAAATCATATTTACAAACGTTATGGTGATGTAGAAGTTGTAAAAGATTTTAATTTGGAAATTCAAGATAAAGAATTTTTAGTGCTTGTTGGTCCATCTGGTTGTGGTAAATCAACAACATTACGGATGATTGCTGGATTAGAGGAAATCTCTGAGGGTGAGCTTTATATTGGCGATGAACTAGTCAATAATAAAGCGCCTAAAGATCGAGATATTGCGATGGTATTCCAAAGCTATGCATTATATCCTCATATGTCTGTTTATGATAACATGGCGTTTGGTTTGAAACTTAGAAAATTTAGCAAAGATGAGATCAAGAAAAGAGTTCATGAAGCTGCTAAAATTCTTGATATCGAACATTTATTAGATCGTAAACCTAAAGCGCTTTCTGGTGGACAAAGACAGCGTGTTGCCTTAGGAAGAGCGATTGTTCGTGAACCTAAAGTATTTTTGATGGATGAACCACTTTCTAATTTAGATGCTAAATTGCGTGTACAAATGAGAACAGAAATTAGTAAACTACACAAGCGTCTTGAAACAACCGTTGTTTATGTTACACACGATCAAACAGAAGCGATGACCATGGGTGATCGGATTGTGGTTATGAAAGATGGTATTGTTCAACAAGTAGATACACCAAATGAAATCTATAATCATCCAAAAAATATCTTTGTTGCTGGATTTATAGGTTCACCAGCGATGAACTTCATTCCTGGTAAATTAGAAGGAAAAGAAGATATGCTTTTCTTTAGAACAGAAGGCATTACTTTACAAATTCCTGAAGGAAAAGCTAAAATTCTTCGCGATAAAGGTTATGCAGGTAAAGAAATTATCCTTGGGATTCGTCCAGAAGATATCCATGACGAACCTATCTTCTTAGAATCCTCACCACAAAGTCAATTCACAGCAACGATCGATGTAGCAGAAAACATGGGTTCGGAAATGTACCTATATCTATCTGGAATTGGTAAAGATTCTGTGACAGCAAGAATTAATGCCCGCACTCAATTAAGGGCAGGAAGCCAAGTTAAATTGGCATTAGATATGAACAAAATTCATATCTTTGATAAAGATAGTGAAGATGCGATTTTCTAATTTTACAATTGAATCAAAAATCATTTATAATAAGATTATGATTTTTTAAAAGCGACTGATTATCATCAGTCGCTATTATTATAACGGGACCCAGCATAAGTAATCGGAATAAGCTTCGAAGGAAGTCGTTACTTTTGTGGGTTATCTTAAGGACTCATTGGATACAATGTTGTGGAGTGATAAAATGGACAAAAAATTAAAAGTAAAAGATTTATTAGAGGATTTTTCCTTAGAATTATTATGTAAGGATACGGATCTAGACCGATTGGTTACTGTAAGCGATCTTAGTCGACCAGGAATAGAATTGTCAGGTTTTTTTACATATTACCCTTCTGAAAGGGTACAAATTTTGGGAAAAACAGAGATCACCTTTGTTAATGGACTTCCTTCCGATGTGAGAAGGGAGCGGATGGAACAATTATGTCAAGATGATACACCCTGCATCATCATTGCTCGTGATATGCCAGCACCAGATGAATTATTGGAGGTAGCCTGCGATAGGAAAATTCCGATTCTAAAAACGCCATTAAATACCACTCGTTTTATCAGTAAATTAACGAATTATTTGGAGGCCCAACTAGCCCCTACCCGGACGATTCATGGTGTATTGATTGATGTCTATGGTGTAGGAATTTTGATTACTGGTGGCAGTGGAATTGGTAAAAGCGAAACAGCTTTGGAATTAGTAAAACGTGGTCATCGCTTGGTTGCGGATGACGCAGTAGTGATTAGACAAACAGCTGAAAATGAATTGATCGGAACAGCACCGGAGTTAATTCGCCACTTATTAGAAATTAGAGGACTAGGGATCATCAATGTAATGACGTTATTTGGTGCAGGAGCGGTAAGAATTCATAAAAAGATTACTTTAGTGATTAACTTGGAGATGTGGGATAAGGATAAGAGTTACGAGCGGTTAGGATTAGATGAAGAAAAGATGAAGATTATGGATACAGAGATTCCTTTAATTACAATCCCAGTTCGTCCTGGCCGAAACCTAGCTGTTATCGTTGAAGTTGCTGCGATGAATTACCGTTTAAAGTTAATGGGGTATCATGCTGCCAAAGAGTTTACTTCACGATTAACGGAGGCCATGGAAGAAGAAATCGACTAACGAATATGGAGGGGTATGAATGTTCACATTAGCTATTGATCCAATTGCTTTTCAACTTGGGCCATTAAAAGTTCACTGGTATGGAATTATTTTAGGTTCAGCTGCCATATTTGGTTTGCTACTCGCTCTTTGGGAATCTAAGCGAATTGGTTTTAATGCAGACCTGCTAATGGATTTACTTATCTATGCGGTGCCTGCAGCAATCATTGGAGCAAGGGCTTATTATGTACTTTTTCAATGGGACTATTATTCTGAGCACCCTGAGGATATTATTGCGATCTGGAAAGGTGGGCTTGCGATACACGGGGCTTTGATCGGATCGATTTTAACAGGGTATATTTTTGCTAGAGTAAAAAATATCTCTTTTTTAAAGTTGGCTGATTTGGTGGCACCAAGTATCTTATTAGGGCAAGCGATAGGTCGCTGGGGCAACTTTATGAATCAAGAAGCACACGGTGGACCTGTGAGTTTAGAATTTTTGCAGAATCTTCATTTACCGCAATTTATCATTGACCAAATGAATATTGGTGGTGTATATTATCATCCTACGTTTTTATATGAATCGATTTGGAATATCATCGGTGTGATTCTATTGGTTTGGTATAGAAAGAAAAATCCGATTCAAGGAATGGTTTTTTTAAGCTATTTTATTTGGTATTCGATTGGTCGTTTTTTTATCGAGGGGTTAAGAACAGACAGTCTAGCTTTTGACGGGCCAACATGGTTAGCTTCTTTAATGAAAATTCTCTGGTCCCCTATGGCGATCTATTTTGAACCAGGTGAAATGGCTTATGGAAATGTTCGTATTGCTCAATTGATTGGTGTCGTATTAGTACTTCTAGCTTTAGTTGCTATGTGGATTCGAAAATATAAAACAGTTCGGCCAGCACGATATGAAGATTAAACAAGGGTAAGGAGCAACGGGGGAGTGTAAGATGAATACGAAAGAAACTTGGAGCAAAGGACTAAAGTCGGGTGTTCATACCACTTGGGTTTTAGGAAAAGTCGTTTTTCCAATCACGATGATTGTTTCAATTTTAAATTATACCCCAGTGATTCATTGGGTCACTTCTTTTTTTACACCGTTAATGAAATGGATAGGATTACCTGGTGAAGCTGCAATCCCACTTGCATTAGGCTATTTATTAAATCTTTATGCGGCAATAGGAGCCATTTTGTCTTTAGATTTAACAGTAAAAAACGTTTTTATATTAGCGATCATGTTAAGCTTTGCTCATAATTTGTTGGTTGAAACCGTTGTGGCTAAAAAAATTGGTGTTAAGGCGATCGTTCCAATTTCCTTACGTATTGGATTATCATTTGCTGCTGGAATTCTTGTTTATCTTCTCTGGCGTGGAGGAGATAATTCGGCCCATTATGGAATGGTTGCGGCCGTTCAAGAACAACCTGAAACTTGGATTGGTATCGGCTTATTAGCCTTTAAAAAAGCGTTACTTGGCATTTGGCAAATTGCGTTAATCGTATTTCCCCTCATGTTAGGCATTCAACTATTAAAGGATTTACATGCAATTCAATATATTTCCAAATGGTTAGAACCCTTAACAAGGGTTTTAGGACTTTCATCCGGGAAGACATCTGTTCCATTATTGGCAGGATTGATTTTTGGATTAGCTTATGGTGCTGGAGTCATCATTGAGAGTTCGAAAGAAGAAAATTTCTCAAAACGGGATTTATATCTTTTGTCTATTTTTCTAGTTGCTAGTCATGCGGTGATTGAGGATACGTTGATTTTTATTCCTTTAGGTATCAATGTGATTCCTTTGCTGCTCATTCGTGTGGCCGTTGCCTTTGTGATTACCATGCTTACAGCTAAAGTATGGCAAAGGCTGATTACTCATACTGAACTTGTGGTGAAGGGAGAAGTAAAGTGAAATATAAGACTTTACTATTTGATTTAGATGGAACGATTATTAATACGAATGAGTTGATCATCAACTCCTTTTTATATACATTGGAACAATTTTATCCTGGAAAATATACTCGTGAAGCGATCATTCCCCATATGGGTCGCCCCTTATATGAACAAATGTTACAGTTTGGGGAGAAAGAAACGGCTCAACAAATGGTCGAGGTTTATCGGGAACATAATGTAAGAACCCATGATGAAATGGTCATGGAATTTCCTCATGTGAAGGAAGTACTAGCGCTTCTAAAACAAGAAGGAGCAATATTGGGGATTGTCACGACGAAGATGAAAAATACCGTCATGATGGGTTTAAAATTATTTGGCTTAGATGTGCTGATGGATACCATTGTAACATACGAAGATACAGAGTTGCATAAGCCTGCACCAGAGCCTGTGCTACTTGCAATGGAGAGACTAAGCGCAGACCCTAAAACCACATTGATGGTAGGCGATTCCCAATATGATCTTCAAGCAGCTCAAAATGCAGGCATTACATCTGTTGGTGTAGCATGGAGTATCAAAGGTCCAGAATTTTTACAGCAATATCATCCGGATTTTATGCTATACGATTTTCGTGATTTAATCAATATTGTGAAGGGAACGAAGAAAGTAGATGAGGAAAACTAAGAGATATCCTGTAGAAGGTAGCAATTCTTTATGGCAAGTATATCAAACCGTTTCCTTTTGGAAGGTCATGAAGAGTTTTATCGTGATTACGATTGCTCGGTTTACTCCGTGGTTACCTGTAAAAAATTGGCTTTATCGCACTTTTCTGCAGATGGAAATTGGCGAGAAAACGTCAATTGCTTTAATGGTGATGATGGATACCATGTTCCCTGAGAAAATTCACATTGGTGATAATACGATTATTGGTTACAATACGACAATCTTAGCCCATGAATATTTAATTGAAGAATATCGATTGGGAGATGTATATATTGGTTCAAATGTGATGATTGGTGCCAATTCCTTGATTTTACCTGGCGTAACGATTGGTGATTATGCTGTTGTTGCTGCTGGCGCCGTCGTGACGAAAGACGTTCCTCCCAATGCGTTTGTTGCAGGAAATCCTGCAAGAATCATTAGAATGTTAAATAAATAGTCTGTGATTTCACAAAATTGACGAATATTAAAGCAAATTGTAATGATATAATGACAAAAAGAGGAAATTGATATAATGTCTATTTCTAAGGGGGAGGAATTTTTGTCTATCCTAGCTACATTTTTTGAAACGAATCATGTGGTTATTTCTTTTGTTTATCCTCTTACCTTTTTCCTTATGGGTTTTGGAATTCTATTAAAAAATACCGTTCACAGTCATTTTTATTTGGCGAAAAGTTTATATTATCTAGCCTTATTTGGCATTTTGCATGGAATTGCTGACTGGGGAGTTGCATTTATTCCTCTTCAAAAGAGCTATTTAAACGCTTCACAAATCTACGTTTTAGAGTCTATCCAATTTATTATCAATGCCATTTCCTTCTTTTTCCTTTTTTACTTTGGTATGCATTTGCTTATTCAAACGAAAAAATGGGATCGTAAGTTTTTATTCATCCCAATGTTTGTCTTATTAGTATGGTTTTCTCATTTTATTTTCCTTGAGCCGATTTTTGTTGATGAAAAGAATCAAGACTGGTGGTTTGCAATTAGTGATATCTGGGCTCGTTACCTCTTAGCTTTTCCTGGGGGAGCAATAAGCAGCTATGCCCTATTTTTACAAAAAAGACAATTTCAAAGTTTTGGTGTTCCTTCTATGACACGAATTTTGTATTTGGCGATGGGCTCCGTTGCTTCTTATGCTTTAGCTGGTGGTTTGATTGTTCCTTACGCACCAGTTCTTCCAGCGATTCTCTTTAACTCAGATCTTTTCTTTCATACCACAGGAATTCCGATTGAATTATTTAGAGGGTTAAGTGCTTTTCTAATGGCCTTTTTTATTCTGAAAATTTTAAAAGTATTTGATCTGGAATATCAAAACTATTTCTATCAAGCAGAAAAAACGAAAGCGGTGGTAGAGGAGAGAAGTAAGATTGCTAGGGACCTTCATGATGGAATGATTCAATCCATTTATGCTACGGGGCTTCAATTGGAAAGAGTCCGTAACATGCTTCTCACCGATAATAAAGAAAATAAAATCGAACAATCAGCCATTGAACTACAAGTGATTGTAAAAAGACTAAATGATCTGATTCGAGAGATTAGGGGATATATCAAAAAATTGAAAATGCCAGTAAATCAAGAGGCAACGATGAAAGAAGAAATAAAACGTTTAATCGAGGAAATGGATATTAAACATGAATTGCAGATTCTATTCCAATATGATTTCCAAGGTGAAGATCCTCCTTTGTCGCAAACAGTGCAAATCTACTATATTGTAAAAGAGGCTTTGAGTAATGTTTTGCGCCATGCAAACGCATCAAAAGTCATGATTTCGGTCCAAGGAAACCGCAAAAAATATGAGGTTGAAATAGAAGATAACGGAACAGGAATGGGAAATATAGAAGGATACATAGAAAAGGAGGAGCCAGAGTTTTTTAGACAAGGAATAAAAAATATGAGATTTCGTGCCCAGTCTATTGGAGGGAGTTTAATCATTTCTTCAGTAAAAGGAGTAGGGACAAGGCTCACATTACAAGTTAAAAATGAGGGGAGGATGGAAAATGGACAAGAAGATCAAATTGCTGCTAGTGGATGATAGTGAAATGGTACGGATGGGTCTAAAAAGCTTACTTACGATTTATCCTAGAATTGAAATTGTGGGGGAAGCAGCCAGTGGAGATGAAGCAATCGCTTTATCTATTGAAAAAAAGCCGGACGTCATTCTAATGGATGTCCGAATGCCACATAAAAGCGGTATTGAAGCATGCAAGGAAATCTTAAAAATTCAACCTTCTACCTATGTGATTATGCTCACTTCTCATGATGATGAAGAGGCGATCTATGATTCTGTAAAGGCGGGGGCTAGTGGCTATATATTAAAAGAGATTTGTTCCCAGGATTTAATTCGTGCTATTGAAGCAGTCGTTGAAGGGAAATCTCTTCTTGATCCAACGATTACAACAAAATTACTAAGGAAAATACGTCAGTCGGAAGAAGCGAAAAAAATAAATGAACTCACGTATCAAGAAAGACAGGTTCTTTGTTTGATAGCTGAAGGAAAGACAAATCGAGAAATTGCAGAGACGATGGTTCTAAGTGAAAAGACGATTCGAAACTATGTTAGCCAAATATTAGTTAAATTAGAAGTGAATAATCGCGCAGAAGCAGCCGCTTTTGCTGTTCGCTATCATTTAAATGAGTAACGTGCTAATGGGAACAATGTCCTGAGAAAATAAGGGACATTGTTCCTTTTTTTTTTAGAGAGGACCTTCACTAGTGGTCTTTTTTAAGCCATGAGATAATAAAGTCACAAGGAGCTCCTTAATATTAATAAATGAAAGTGGGGGTACGCTATGTTTAAAGTGTTTACGACAATGCCTCATGTCATGTTTGGTGTATGGGGAATTATTATGGCTGTTTGGGCACTTGTAGAACTTTTAAATGTGAATGAAAAGAATATCAAAAGGCTAAGAATCGTAAGTGTTTTATCATCAGTATTTATCTGGATTTCTTACATTGTTGGCGGATGGTGGTATTGGGTTTATTATGGAGCACAAGATGTAGGTGACAAGTTCATTATTAAAGCTGGATCGTTCCCTGCAGCACATGCTTTCTTCATGGAAGCAAAGGAACATATTTTCTTTATCCTTCTACTTGCTAGTATGGTTCTTCCAATCATTGCCTATAGTGATAAATTAATTGGGAATAAGCATATTCAAAAATTAGCAATATCTGTTGCCATTATTTCTATCGTCCTTGGTTTTGGTATGGAGGGCATGGGTTCCATGATTACTAAAGGTGTAAAACTAGGTCTATTAGGTCAATAGGAGGGAGGAGATCAGAATGGAAGTTAAAGTGGAAAATCAAGGGTTAAGTCAGAAAACCATCGGCTTTGGAATAGCCTTTGCAGTCGCAAATATTTTTAATGCAGTGCTGATGATTTTCAAAGAAATGGTTACCCCATTTAAAGACTGGATGGCTTCTCTTACAGGCCATCACTGGGTAACACATGGAGTTTTCACTATCGGATTATTCCTTATACTTGGATTTATCTTATCTAAAAAGGATTTATCGGCGAAGTATAATGCAACTAAATTGATGAACATGGCTATCTGGTCTGCAGTGATTGGTACGGTCTTAATTAGTGGATTTTTCCTGACACATATCTTATAGGAAAATTTAAAATTCTATTACTTACCTACAAGGTCCCAAGTTTTGGGGCCTTTTTTAAAGATTAAGAAAGTATAACTTTCTTCCATTTGTCATTTAAGGGTTTGTATATTCCATAAGCAGCGACCTTCAGAAGTGCCCTTCTCTCCGTAATCTTTATTCATAGAAGGGCACGGATGACGGAGCGCGATGGAATATACAAACCTTTTCTTAATTAAAACAAAGTAACTAAATTGTGTATTACATACAAAGAGGCGTACAACGGAGCTCGTCGTAATACACTATTTTTTATAATAGTATTAAAATAGAGGGAGAATGGGTAAAATAAATTATTGATTGATGAATAGGTAAATATGGATAAGAAAAAGGTGTGTGAAAATGGATAAGGTTTATATCGGAGTGGATATTGGCTCAGCAACGGTAAAAGTAGCTGGAATCTCAAGAGATGGTGAGTTGATAGGAACCTCTCTATATCTTCGTCACGATCAGTTCCCAAGCCAAGTGGATGCTGTGAAAAATGCCCTTCGCACTTATCTTGAAAGTGTTCCTCAATATCAAGTGGGAGGAATCGGGTTAACAGGTAGCGGCCGGGAATTAAATCGTCACATGATTGGCGGGGATTTAACCAAAACGGAAATTTTTGCCCATTCTGTTGGTATCCAACACTTAATAAAAAAAGGTTTAGTAAAAATAGAAAACAATGGAATCAAAGAACCTATCGATAAAATAGGAACCATTATTGAAATTGGTGGACAAGATTCAAAAGTGATTGTGTTTGATAAAGCAAATGTCCCTGTTTACTTTAATATGAACACGATTTGCTCTGCTGGGACTGGGGAGTTTCTTAAACAAATTGCCGATGAAGCAGGTATTTCTTTAAATCAATTTGGCCCTATCGCGTTAGAAGCTATGCAGTCTGCTAGAATTGATTCGACCTGTACCGTATTTTCTAGACGGGATTTCCGTCATTTGACACAAAAGGGTGTGCCATTAGCTGAACGTTTAGCTGGAATTTGTGATGCAATGGTAACCAATTACCTTAAAAATGTTGTAAAAGATGTTCCTTTGCCTAGCCCGATTGTTTTTCAAGGTGGAGTAGCCTTTAATCAAGGAGTAAAAAGGGCTTTTGAACATCATTTAGGTGTGGAAGTCATCATTCCACCTTATCATGACATTGTTGGAGCTTTAGGAATGGCCGCCATCGTATTGGAAGAAAAAAAAGATTCTGCTAATCAAACTTCTTTTAAAGAGGACTTCTTTATTCGAGATTTTGATAGCCAAATTCGTTATTGCCATGGTTGTCAAAATGCTTGTGAATTGTCTCAACCTCTTGAAAAAAGTGAGGAAGGGATCCATATTTTAGACACGTTGGGTGGCAGATGTGAAGGTGCCTTCCAAGCTAAAAATGTCAAAGAAATCCCGCAATCACAGAAAAACATTAAAATTCCGATTCATCGTGAAAAGAGTAAAATCGTGATCAACAATGAAAGATCACTCCATTCTGATGTAAGATCGATAGATGGTATTTATTTTGCTGGGATCGATGGAGGGTCAAGAGGGACGAAATACGCATTAATTAAAGGGACACAAACCGGAATAGAAATCATCTCTGTTGGTTCAGTTGAAACTTCTGGAGATGCAATTAAAGCGATTCAAGCTGCCTTGATTGAACTAAAAAAACACCTACCATTAGGAGAAAGCTTAGGAGGTGTTGGAACAACAGGGAGTGCAGGGGAATTAGCTAGAGATATGATTACCACAAAGGCTAAATATACCTCTGATGTAAAGGTAACGGAAATCTTAGCACATACCACATGGGCTCAATATATGGTACCTGGTGTGAAGGTGATTATGGATATTGGTGGAAATGATGCGAAAATTATTGTGATCAATGACCACGGAATTGAATTTGCAATGAATGATAAATGTGCAGCAGGTGCAGGAGCTTTTATTGAAGCGATTGCTAAGCGATTTGAGATTCCTTTGGATCAATTTGGTCCAATTGCGCTTACTTCTCATTCACCAGCGAGAATATCAGGACGTTGTGCGGTCTTCGGCGAATCAGATATCATCCATAAAGCACGGGCAGGCTTTCCTACTAAAGATTTATTGATGGGGCTTGCTTATTCCATTTGTAGAACCTATTTATCTGATATCGGCAAAGGAAAGGTATTATCTGTACCGATTGTGGCTCAAGGAGGAACGTTTTTAAACCAAGCGATTCAACATGCTTTTAAAGAAACTTTACAGCTTTCTGAAGAAGAGTTCATTATTGCTAAGGATCGAAGATTAGTTGTTGGTGCAGGTGCATTAGGAGCAGCCCTCCTAGCAAAAGATGCATATGCAAAAGGTATGAATTCAAGTTTTAAAGGGTTTGATACAATTCTCTCTTCTACATATCACACGAGGACATTAACGTGTAAGCATCCTTCATGTGATCGAACCTGTCATGGGGTGATTACTTTATTAGAGGATGATCAGCCAATAGCTGGCTATAAATCAATCAACTGTGATTTTGGGCTGTTTGAAGGAATGATTGAGGATGACGCTTCAAAAAAACACATCGAAACATTATTGCTTGAAAGGGGGTTGGCATAGATGGTTGTTGATAAAAGTAAGCCTATCGTCGGAATTTCCACTGCCTTTACAGGGAAATATGTGGCAGTAAAGCTGCTTATACGTTTTTTAGAATTGATGGATATTCCTATGATTAAAAGTACGGTAACCAAGCCAAATATGATTGAAGCGGCAAGCGCAATCGCGAGTGCAGATTATTGTTTACCCCTTCGAGTCTATATTGGGCATATTTATCAACTGATTCATGAACACCCTGAGATTGATGTTCTTTTAACACCAATTATCAAAGGAGAACACGATGATTCAAGTACTTGTGCAAAATATCGTGATTTGGATGGCGTTGTGATTCGTTCCCTAAGCAGTATCACGGGATACCGTTTAAAGCAAAGCAATTATAGACATCAAGAACATTTAAATCTGCTGATGAACGAAGAAATAGTCGAAAGGTTGGCGGAAAAAGGAGACCATTTCCCAAGAGTGATTGCACCTGAAATCGATTCTTTAGATGAAAACCATTTAAGACAGGTTTGTGCTCATGTTTATGGAGATCTTTTTCAGTGGAAGAAGGCAAAAAAATTAGCCTTTTTAATGAAAAGAGATTGGTCTGATTCTAGAAATGATGAATTTAAAGAAATTGACCAGGTATTTAAAAAAGCATATCAAGATGTGATTGAAAAACAATCGGATCGATATCTAAAATTACTTAAAGATCCTACAAAGGTTCGTCTGGCATTAGTAGGAAGAAATTATTTAGTTGAGGATTCCGCATTATCTGCAGATGTTAAAATCTATTTTACGAAAAAAGGCGTCTCTGTCATCACGATGCAAGACCTTCCTTTTTGGGAATTACAACCGTATTACCAGAATGTAAATGGTTTTTATGATACGCATCGTTTAGGGCAGGCCTTTATCGATAAAATGATCGATCATGTAGACGGATTTATTCTGGTTGGCAGCTTTGGTTGTCATCCAGATGCCTTTCAAGTTGAATATTTTGCTAAATATATCTCGGATCAAGGCAAAGCATGTTGGACTTTTAAATTTGATGAGCAAACAGGTGGTGTCGGTTTTCATACCCGATACGAAACCATTTTAGGATTTCTACAGCAAAAAAGAGATGAAAGGATTCAAAAGTTAGAGGGAATTCAAGATATGATCTCTCATATATCAGTAGCATCAAAACCAGTGACCTTAAAGAATGAAGAACATTTACCAAAGGAGAAGAAACCACTTTTCATCTGGCCATATATGGGAGATGGGATTGGCCTAATTCTTAAGGATATCTGGCATCAGTTAGGATTAAGCGATTTTCTCTATCCCCCAAAACCTGTAAATGAAGAAACAATCATTAAAGGAAATGTTCATTATACAGAAACCTGTTCTCCTTTTGCTTTAAGTATGGGAAGTATTCGACAAACGTTAGATCGAGTAGTAAACGATTTAGAAGAGCAGGCAAACATCAAAGGGGGTCAAGTTGAACCGAGAAGGATCATCATTTTGATGGCGAGAGGAAAAGGACCTTGTACATTTGGCTGGTATGCGATTGCAGGGGAACCAGCCTTATTAAAAGAGTATCAACCTATTTTACAAAAATATGGACATACTCTAGAAATGTTTACTTTAGATAATGAAGGAAGAAACTTGCTTGCCTTTTTACAACAAGTATCTACATTGGCTACTCATGATCGCTTAGCTCATTTGGTAAAAAGTCTTGAACAATTCCTACATAAACAGGAATTAAATGTAATCCAGGCTATGAAAGTGCAGACTCAGTTATTGAAAATGTTGAAAAACTTGGTTTGGCCGGGTTGGGAAAAATTGTTGGCCTATGAGGATTTGCAAAACAAAGCATTAATCGTACGGGCTCATGAAACAAAAAGAGGAACTACGACGCAAATATTAAGAAAATGGATCCGACGATTGGATGAGGTTCATACCATTCCTGAAATCTTACAAGTGAAGGAAAAAGCATTAAAAGAGTTAGAACAAATAGAACAGGATCAGGAAATAAAGCCAAAGGTCGTTGTAGTTGGAGAAATTTATGTATCCCTAACCTCCTTTGCCAATCGAGGGACTGTTGATAATTTACTAGGAATGTTAGGGATTGAAGCAGTGGAAGGAATGAGATTAAGCCATTTTATTCGTGGTGCCTTTAAAGGACTTAAAGCTCATTTTATTCAGAAACATCCGCTATTAAAACCAATCCTACAAGGGCTTACAGAAAAAGGGTTATATTCCCCTAACCGTTGGGTAAGAGAGCCTATGGCCAAACCTTTCCTTGAACATGAAGTTGGTGGAGACGGACAACCGACAGTAGCCCATGCAAGACACCATATAGAGCATGATGGGGTAGATGGAATTGTGCATCTTTATCCTTTTAAATGTATGCCTGAAGGAATGGCAAAGGATGCTTTGGCAGAAATGTGTCAAATCTATGGGATAAAGAGTATTCATCTCTCCTTTGATAAGGAAATTGAGATCGAGCGTTTAAAGACTGAAATCAACACATTTGCCTCTCTTCTTCATCAAGAGATTGCAATGAGGGGTGACATACGGTCTTATCGGGAAGAAGAGATTCAGCGAAGGCAACAAATCGGCCATACAATAGAAAAAGTTTATCAGTATTCTAAATAAAGGAATTGCGTTTTACAACGCTGCTCCGTCATCCATGCCTTTTTCGGATTAAAAGAAGATGAGAAAAAGGCATTCCTGAAAGTCGCTTGCTTATGCAAAACGCAATTCTAAAGTGTCAAAGGAAAAGGAATTGCGTTTTACAACGCTGCTCCGTCATCCATGCCTTTCTTTGATTGAAAGAATATCAGAGAAAGGCATTTCTTTTTTTCTTTCAATTTGCTGTAAAGTATTCTATAATAAAAATAATGCAAACGTTTGAATTAAATTAAAATAAATTGATACCGTTTACAGGAGAGTGTTATTTTTATGTCTGTTACGATTAAAGATATTGCAAGGGTCTGTGGTGTATCACCAAGTACCGTATCTAGGGTCATTGCAGACAATCCTCGAATCAGCCCTGAAACCAAGAAAAAGGTGAGGGAGGCGATGGAGGAATTAGGCTACCATCCTAATTTTAATGCAAGAAGTTTGGTTGCTAATTCTACTTCCACGATTGGGATTATGATGCCAAGGGCTTCTGAAGAAGCTTTTATGCATCCTTTTTTCCCTGAGGTAATTAGAGGCATTAGTGTTGCAGCCCATGAAAGGGACTATATGGTGTTGATGAGCACAGGAACAACCCATGATGAGCAATTGGATACCTTGTCAAAAATGGTTTTAGGAAAAAGAGTAGATGGAGTAGTATTGCTTAGCTCCCGAATCAATGATCCATTTATCTCATTGCTAATTAAGTGGAACTTTCCTTTTGTCTTAATCGGCAGCCCTCAACAAGAAAATGAAGAAGAGCAAAAATTGGTTAACTATGTGGACAATGACAACATTCAAGCTGCAAAGGCTGCAACAATCTATTTGCTTGAATTAGGGCATCGAAGGATCGCTTTTATTGGTGGATCCAACAAGTTAGTGGTGACAAGGCATCGTTTAGCTGGATTTAAACAAGCATTATTGGAAAAAGGATTACCTTTTGACCAATCCTGCGTCTCATTTGTGGAATTTAGCAAGGAAGCCGGTTATGAAGCAATTGAACATTGCTTTGGACAAGCAGAACCGCCAACCGCAATTTTAGTCACGGATGATTTGATTGCTCTTGGGGTTTTAGCAGCTTTGCAAGAGAAAGGATTTAAGATACCAGAGGATGTTGCTGTCATTAGTTTTAATAATTTTGCGATGGCTGAGTTATCATCGCCATCTCTATCTTCAGTCGATATTTCTGTATTTCAATTAGGTTACCAATCGGCAAGCAGATTATTCGCTTTAATTGATGACTCTAATCTAGAACCAGAAAAAATTATCGTTCCAACCAAGTTAGTGATTAGGCAATCTAGCCAATAAATTAATTAAACCTATTTTAACATGGTTAGAAAAATTTCTGAGTTAGACAGGGGTTTACCTCCTGCTTTAAAATAATATCTCAAGGGTTAGGAGAGTGTTGTTGATGTTATTAGAATCTATTTTTCATCAACCTTATGGTAGCTTTGCTTTTCCAATTGATGGTCATACTTTGCGGATCCGGATTCGTGCAAAAAAAGGAGATGTAGAACAAGTGACTGTCTTACATGGTGATCGATATCAACCAATTGAGCATGATGTTCCTTTGCGCATGAAAAAGGTCGCTTCTGATGATTTATTTGATTATTTTTCTTGTGATCTTCCATCGAAAACTAGAAGAATTCGCTATACCTTTTATTTAGAAGCAAATGGTTCTGAAGTTTGGTATGGGGATAAGGGAATTGCAAATGAACGTGTTGCGGTAGGCGATTTCCAATTTCCATTTATTAATGAACAGGATTTATTCGAGGTACCAGAATGGGTGAAAAAAGGGATTGTTTATCAAATCTTCCCTGAACGTTTTGCCAATGGCAATACTAAAAACGACCCGGAAAATGTGGAGCCATGGGGTGGCAAACCTACTCCTCATAATTTCTTTGGCGGTGATTTAGAAGGAATGATTGAAAAGCTACCTTATTTAGATGATTTAGGCGTCAATGTCATTTATATGACACCTGTTTTTGAATCACCTTCTAATCATAAATACAATACGACTGATTATTATAAAATCGACCCTCATTTTGGGGATTTAGATACAGTAAAGAAATTGGTTAAAGAGAGTCATAAACGAGGAATAAGAGTGATCTTTGACGCTGTCTTTAATCATTGTGGTTATGATTTTTTCGCTTTCCAAGATGTTGTCAAAAATGGAGAAAAGTCTAAGTATAAAGATTGGTTCTATATTGAAAGTTTCCCAATTGTAACAGAACCACACCCCAATTATGAGACCTTTGCCAATGATGTATGGACGATGCCAAAGTTGAAAACAAGCAACCCTGAAGTAAAAGAGTATTTATTAAATGTGGCTCGTTATTGGATTGAAGAAGCGGGAATTGATGGTTGGCGCTTAGATGTGGCCAATGAAGTTGACCATGATTTTTGGAGGGTCTTCCGTAAAGTGGTGAGAGAAGCGAATCCAGAGGCGTTAATCATTGGCGAAATCTGGCATGATTCTGCACCATGGTTAGAAGGGGATCAATATGATTCTGTCATGAACTACTTATTTAGAGAAGCGATCTTTGATTTCTTTGCTAGACGAAATATTGGTGTAAGCACCCTTGATGCAAGACTAGCAAAGGCAAGAATGAAATATCGCGATCAAGCCAATTATGCGATGTTTAACTTAATTGATAGTCATGACACAGAGAGATTTTTAACCTCTGTTGGTGAAAAAGAAGAATTGTTACGTTTAGCCGCTTTATTCCAAATGACCTATATCGGAATGCCAATGGTTTACTATGGCACTGAAATTGGGATGACAGGGAAGAACGATCCAGATTGCCGTAAGACCTATGTCTGGGATGAAAAGGAACAAAATCGTGATCTCTTTGATTATTACAAGAAATTGATTCAGATTCGCAAATCCAATCTTGAACTTACCCATGGAGATGTAGAAACGGTTCTCATCGATGAGATCAATCAGGTTTATGCCTTTGCAAGAAACTATGAAGGTAAATCAGCCGTTGTTGTGATCAATTCATTACAAAAAGAACAAGAGGTAGAGATCCCAGTTGCGAAAAAGACAGGCAAGGTAAAAGACTTATTAACCAAAGAGACTTATCCTGTAAAAGATGGCAAGGTAAAAGTAAAACTGGCTGGCTATCAAGGGGTAATCTTGAAGTAGAATAAAAACATAATAAATTAGGGCTACCTTTAGGGTGGCCCTTTATTTCATTCTATTTGATTTTTCAAAATCTGTGAGTAATTTCTTGCACCATGTAGTATACGATACACAAGAATTTTGTTATCTATAAGACGGTAGAAGACAATATAAGGGTCAACAATTATCATTCTAAAGTTGAATTTTATTAAAGAACGTTCATGTAGCAGTTTTCCTGAATGTGGATAATTTTCTAGACGACGCAGAGAATCTATAATAGTTTCCAGCATATTAGCTGCAGCCTGAGGGTTATCTATCATAATATAGTCGAATATTTCGTCTAAATCTGAATAAGCAGAAGGAAGTAACTCTACTTTATAGCTTTCCATTAATTTTTTCCTTTAAGTGCTTGTATGCTTCGTCAAGTGAAATGGTTGGTTCCCCTGCAAGGCGTTGTTCTTCTGCAATTAATAGTTTTTCACGTAGATCAAGCATGGCCTCTCTACGTATAAAGGCATCAATGCTCATTACAACAAGATCACCTTCGCCATTTCGTGTGATATAGATCGGTTCTGCTTTTTCATGGGCAAGTTGAGCGATAGCGTTATAGTCGTTACGTAGCGTTGTTGAGGGTTTTATAATCATATTCAATAACCTCCAATCATGTTATCTACAATTATTATATGATTATTCTATCAGAATATAGATAACAAGTAAAAGGGAAGAATGGAGAAAGAGGAAACTCTAGTGAAAACTTTCTTCTTGACCTTTGTGTCCTCTGGTGATAGACTTTTATAAAATACTTTAGTTTGGTAGCAAACTAAAGTAAACAGAACGTTTAGAAAAGGTGAAAAAGGATGGGTAAACTACAGAGCTTTGAGAAACCAATCGGGTTTCGAGATTTATTACCAAACATAACAGCCAAAAAAAGATGGATGGAAAATCAATTACAAGGATTATTTCATAGATGGGGATATCAGGAAATTGTTACACCAACCTTAGAATATGATGAAACAGTTGGCAAAGCAAGTGCCATTCCAAGCAATAAGACCTTTAAATTACTTGATCGATTAGGTCATACATTAGTATTACGTCCTGATATGACAGCGCCAATAGGTAGAGTGGTTTCTTCTTTATTAAAAAATCAAGATTTACCCTACCGTATTTCTTATCATTCTAATGTGTTTAGAGCTCAAGAGCATGAGGCAGGAAGAGCTGCAGAGTTCTATCAATCTGGTGTAGAGTTGATTGGAGAAGGAACGCCTGATGCAGATGCTGAAGTTCTTGTTTTAGCGATCGAGTCTTTGAAACAAGTTAAAGTAGGGGCTTTTCGTTTGGTTATTGGCCATACCGGATTTCTACAAGGAGTTTTAGCAGAATGGGTAACTGATCAAGAAGTCCAAACAAAAATGAGAGAAGCACTTTCTGAGAAAAATATGGTAGGGTATCAACAACTTGTTGATGAATTTGTAGATTCGGAAAAAGGGCAAAAAGTACTCCAATCTTTATTATCATTTCAAGGTGATGGAGCTATGCTAGAGCAAGCCTTAAACATTGCCGTGTCTTATCAAGCAAAACAAGCGATCAGTGAATTGGTAGAAATATGGAAATTATTAAAACTGTATGATGTAGAGACCTATATTACGTTCGACCTTACACTTGTACCCCATTTGGACTATTACACTGGTATGGTGTTTGAGGGAACAACGGAACGGATTGGTTTTCCCATTCTCAGTGGGGGTCGTTATGATACTTTATTAAAAGCTTTCGATAATTCCTTAGCTGCAACGGGTTTTGGTTTGCATATGGATCGGATTCTAGATGTTTCAGAGGTTCAATTACCGACGGAAAGACGAATAAAAGTAATCTATGATCAGGCACATCGAGATCAGGCCTTAAGCTATGCGTTTAAATTAAGAAGAGAAGAACAGATCATGGTGGAAACCCACCGGATCGAAAAGAATGAAAAAGAAGTTTTTAAACAAAGTTTAGAATATCCTATAGAAATCATCACATTTATTGGAGAGGAGGAAGCTTAAGATGAAAAGGGATATATTAACCATTGCGATGCCAAAGGGAAGGATTATGGAAGAGGCAATGGAGATTTGGCAAAGAGCTAGGCTTCCTATACCTTTTGACTTAGAAGATACACGTAAATTAATTTTGACCATTGAGGGTGAGGCAGTAGAATGGATTCTGGCCAAACCGATGGATGTCCCAACCTATGTGGAATACGGGGTCGCAGATATTGGCATCGTTGGTAAAGATGTTTTAATGGAAACTGAACGTGAAGTATACGAATTATTGGATTTGAAAATTAGTCCTTGCCGCTTGTCAGTTGCAGGGTTACCGCAAACGATCAATCATGAGATCGTACCTAGAATTGCGAGTAAATACCCACGTGTGGCAGAAAAGTATTTTCGTGAACAAGGAAAACAAGTCGAAGTGGTTCAACTTCATGGATCTGTTGAATTGGGGCCAATTATTGGTTTAGCTGATCGAATTGTAGATATTGTCTCTACAGGAAGGACATTGAAAGAAAACGGCTTAGTAGAAATGGAAACGATCGCTCATATTACCACTCGGTTGATAGCCAACCAAGTGAGCTATCGGATGAAACAGGAAAAAATTAAGGAGATTATTGAAAGATTATCTGAGGTCATTTAGGGGTGATGGTTGATGATTCAAATCTATCGGAATTATGCTGAATTTAAACAACGGGAAGTTGGAGAAGATACAGAAGCAAAAAGAAATGCGGTTCTTGATATTATTCGTCAGGTTAGAGAAAAAGGGGATCAAGCCCTTTTTGCTTTCACTGAGGCCTTTGATAAGGTGAAGTTAACACAATTACAAGTACCATTCGAACGAATCGAACAAGCTGATCAAAACCAAGATCCACTATTTGTCAGTTCATTACAAGAAGCAGCTGAAAGAATTCGTGCTTTTCATCAAAAACAAAAGAAAGATTCTTGGTTTATGACAGAAGAAGATGGGACAATCTTAGGACAACGTTTAACGGCAATGGATCGCGTGGGTATTTATGTACCAGGTGGAACTGCTGCCTATCCTTCCTCTGTGTTAATGAATGCCATCCCTGCTCAAGTGGCTGGGGTAGGAGAAATTGTCATGGTTTCTCCGCCAAATCAAGAGGGAACCATTCATCCTCATGTATTATTAGCAGCAAAGATTTTAGGGATAAAAGAAGTGTATGCGATAGGTGGGGCACAGGCAGTTTCCGCTTTGGCATATGGTACAGAATCGATCAAACCTGTCGATAAAATTGTTGGTCCAGGAAATATCTATGTGGCCTTAGCAAAACGAGAAGTTTTTGGCCAAGTAGGGATAGATATGATCGCAGGACCTAGTGAAATTGCGATTGTTGCAGATGAAGCTGCAAACCCTATCTATATCGCAGCGGATTTGCTATCCCAAGCAGAGCATGATCCGATGGCCTCTTCGATTCTTTTCACTCCTTCATTTTCATTAGCAGAAGAAGTGCAAAAAGAAGTGGAACGTCAATTACAAACCTTACCTAGAGAAAAAATTGCAAGGGAAGCGATTGATCAATATGGTGGAATTATTGTCGTCAACCACTTAGACGAGGCTTTTGAACAAGTGAATCTGTTGGCACCTGAACACTTAGAATTGATGGTTGAGCAGCCTTTTGACTGGCTGGCCAAAGTGAAGCATGCAGGGGCAATCTTCTTGGGAAGGTATAGTTCAGAGCCAGTAGGTGATTACTTTGCTGGTCCTAATCATGTCCTGCCGACTAGTGGAACGGCCCGCTTTTCCTCGCCACTGAATGTCGATGATTTTATGAAGAAATCAAGCATTATCTTTTATAGTAAACAAGCTTTTTTTAGTCATGGGAACAAAATCATCGCTCTAGCCGAACAAGAAGGTTTACATGCACATGGTCGTGCCATTCAAGTACGATTGGAAGGTGAAAATAATGAATGATAGCAAACGTACAGCAACGATTTATCGGAAAACCAATGAAACGGAGATCGAGGTTACGATCCATTTAGACGGAGAGGGACAAACAACATTAGATACGGGTGTACCCTTTCTTGAGCATATGCTAGATTTATTCAGTAAGCATGGACAGTTCGATTTAACAGTAAAAGCAAAAGGAGATATACAGATTGATGACCATCATACTGTTGAAGATATTGCGATCTGCTTAGGTCAAGCCTTTCGAGAGGCCCTAGGTTCTAAAGAAGGAATCCAGCGTTATGGCATGAGTTTTGTCCCAATGGATGAAGCCTTAGGTCAAGTAATCGTAGATATCAGTAATAGATCTCATTTAGAATATCGAATCGACTTGCCTGATCGCCGAATCGGAACATTTGCGACTGAGCTTTTCCATGAATTTTTATGGAAATTTGCCTTGGAAGCAAGAATTACTTTACATGCAATTGTACACTATGGCCGAAATAGCCACCATATGATTGAATCGATTTTTAAAGCATTAGGTAGAAGTTTGGATCAAGCGACCCAAATCAATCCTAAACAAAAGGGAATTCCTTCAAGTAAAGGAGTACTGTGATGATTACAATTATTGATTACGGAATGGGAAATCTGCATAGCGTACAAAAAGCGTTGGAACGGTTAGGATATGCTGCCTTTGCTACAGATCAAAAAGAGAAAATTTTGAATAGCAGTGGGGTGATCTTACCCGGTGTTGGGGCGTTTGGCGATGCAATGGAAAACCTAAGGAGAAAAGAATTGGTTCCTGTTATTCATCAAGTGGTTGAACAAGGAACACCATTCTTAGGGATTTGTCTAGGGATGCAATTGCTTTTTAGTACAAGTAATGAGCATGGGTTTCATCAGGGATTAGGTGTATTTTCTGGCCATGTCAAACGTTTTGAAGGAAATTTTAAAATTCCTCATATGGGATGGAATCAATTGATTAAAGAAAAAGATCACCCATTATTTACGGATATTGAATTAGGTCATGTCTATTTTGTTCATTCCTATTTTGTAGAGTTAGAAGATTCTTCGTTATTGTTGGCTTCAACGGATTATTATGGGAAGGTTCCAGCTGTTGTTGGTAGAGAAAAAGTAATTGGGATGCAATTTCACCCGGAGAAAAGTGGAAAAGTCGGAATGACTCTTTTAAACCAGTTTGCGAAATGGAGTGTGGAAGCATGAGTTGGACGATTTATCCTGCGATTGATCTTCGTGGTGGACAATGTGTCCGATTATTTCAAGGGGATTATGGGCAAGAAACGACCTATGGCGATCCTATCGAGATGGCAAGAAGATGGGAAAAAGAAGGAACAGCATGGCTTCATTTAGTTGATTTGGACGGGGCAAAAGTAGGAGCACCAGTTCAGATGGAGCTGATTGGTGAAATAGCAAAAAATGTAGAGATCCCGATTCAAGTAGGTGGAGGGATTCGTACTTTAGATACGATTGAGGATTATCTAAATCTAGGGATCAACCGAGTAATTCTTGGCACAGCAGCTTTAGAAAATGAAGAATTATTAAAGCAGGCACTTTCCCTAAATCCTGAAGCGATTGTGGTGGGAATCGATGCAAGAGATGGCTTTGTGGCTACACGGGGATGGCTTGATACAAGCCAAGTTCTAGCGGTTGAATTAGGACAAAGGTTGGCTGAACTTGGAGTTCAAACCTTTATTTTTACCGATATTGCTAAGGATGGAACACTATCCGGCCCCAATGTGGAAGCAACACAGAATTTTGCTTTAAAAACCAAAGCAAAGGTGATAGCATCTGGAGGAGTGAGTTCTCCAGAAGATCTTTTTAAATTAAAAACTTTAGAGCCTGATGGTGTCGTTGGTGCCATCGTAGGAAAGGCATTGTATACAGGGAAAATCTCTCTCAAAGAAATGATGGGTAAGTAGGAGGGGTCAGGTGTGTTAACAAAACGAATTATTCCTTGCCTTGATGTGAAGGATGGGCGAGTGGTTAAAGGGATTCAGTTTATACAGTTAAGAGATGCTGGTGATCCTGTAGAATTAGCTAAGGTTTATGATGAAGCCGGAGCAGACGAACTCGTTTTTTTAGATATCTCCGCAACCTATGAGGGAAGAAAAACAATGATAGAAGTCGTGGAAAAAACAGCTGCCTCTATTTCAATTCCCTTCACCGTTGGAGGAGGAATCAGTTCTGTTGAAGATATGAGAAATATCCTGCGGGCAGGTGCAGACAAAATCTCGATCAATACGAAAGCAGTAGAACAACCTACATTGATTACTGAAGGGGCAAAAGTGTTTGGAAACCAATGTATCGTCGTAGCGATTGATGCTAGATATAATGATGAATGGGAAGATTACGAGGTCGTTACCCATGGCGGGAGAAAAGCGACTGGATTAAAAGTGATAGAATGGGCAAAAGAAGTAGAAAAAAAAGGCGCAGGGGAAATCCTGTTAACCAGTATGGATCAAGATGGGAAAAAACAAGGGTTTGATCTAAAACTGACCAGATTGGTATCTGAAGCAGTAGGCATTCCAGTCATCGCTTCTGGTGGCGGAGGAAATGCTGAACATTTTTATGAGGCCTTTCAAGCAGGAAAAGCTGATGCAGCATTAGCAGCCTCTATTTTTCATTATGGAGAAGTGAAAATTCCTGAATTAAAAGAAACGCTTCGAAAAAAAGGAGTCATTGTTCGATGAACCAGAATGATATCAATACAATAAAGTGGAATGAAAAAGGGCTAATTCCTGCAGTGGTTCAAGATAACGACAGTAAACAGGTTTTGATGGTCGCCTATATGAATCAAGAATCTTTGACAAAAACGCTTGAAACGAAAGAAACTTGGTTTTGGAGTCGTTCTAGACAGGAGTTGTGGCATAAGGGAGCAACTTCGGGACACATCCAAAAAGTAAAGGATATCAAATTAGATTGTGATCAAGATACATTACTCATTTTCGTTGAACAGGTAGGTGTTGCTTGCCATACAGGTTCTTATAGCTGTTTTGGTGAGAAAGAAGAGGGAGAATCTAGCAACATTTTAGAGGATTTAGCTGAGCTGATTGCAAGGCGTGATCAAGAACGACCAGAAGGCTCCTATACTACCTATCTTTTTGATCAGGGAATCGATAAAATTTTGAAAAAAGTCGGCGAAGAGACGAGTGAGGTAATCATTGCCACCAAGAATGAGAATCGCCAAGAGCTCATTGCTGAAGCAAGTGATTTACTCTATCATCTACTTGTTCTATTTCAGGCAAAGGGTATTCAATTAGATGAGGTAATGAAAGAGTTAAAACAAAGGCATCAAGGGCAAAACCAGGATCAAAAATATGAGCGTAAACCAAAATTATAGGGAAATTGCATTTTGCAACGCGCTCTGTCATCCGTGCCCTTCTATTAATTAAAATCAAAAGGAGAGAAGGGCACTTCTGAAGGTCGCTGCTTATGCAAAACGCAATTTCCAAAAAAAAGAGGAAAGGTGAATTGCATTTTGCGACGCGCTCTGTCATCCATGCCGAGCAAAACGCAATTTTTGGTATGAGTTTAATTCTATGTTAATAGGATGTGATACAGATGTTTGTCGACTATCATACACACCACGAACGCTGTGGGCATGCAACAGGGGTGTTAAGAGATTACGTAGAGCAAGCGATTAAAGTTGGACTCCAGCAAATTGGATTATCTGACCATATGCCAATTATTCATCTGCCAAAAGAAAAAATATATCCCGGAAGTGCGATGGAACTTGATGAACTTGAAGAATATGTAAAAGAAGTGCTTGATTTAAAGGCAGAATATCAAAACCAGATTGAGATCAAACTTGGCTTAGAAGGAGATTATATAGAAGGATATGAAGAGCAGATCGAAAAGCTTCTTTCTCCATATCCTTTTGATTATATTATTGGTTCTGTTCATTTCTTAGGTGAATGGGATCATTCGGATAGTAGGCAGATGGAGGGTTGGAGAAAAAAGCCAATCTCAGAGATTTTCGCCGAATATTACCAAGCGGTTCAAAGGGCTGCAAAATCTGGGTTATATGATATCGTTGGCCATTTTGATGTAATCAAAAAACATGGACATGCTCCCGAAAAGGATATTAGTCCAATCATTGATGAAACCTTACAAGTGATCAAAGCAAGTGGTATGGCAATGGAAGTGAACACTTCCGGATTATTTAAAGTTGTAAAGGAAGTATTTCCTGCTCCTAGTATTATTCAAAAAGCAGTTGATTTAGAGATTCCGTTTACTTTAGGATCTGATGCACATCTGCCAGAGCATGTTCATGTAGGGGTAGAAGAGGGACGAAAGTTACTCAAAGAGTTTGGCGTTCAACAAATTGCAACTTTTACTGAAAGACAAAGAATCATGGTATCCTTGTAAGAGAATTGTGTTTTACAACGCGCTCCGTCATCCATGCCCTTCTATGAATTAAAATCAAAAGGAGAGAAGGGCATTCCTGAAGGTCGCAGCTTATGCAAAACACAATTCTTAGGTGTCTAAGGAAAGGAGAATTGTGTTTTACAACGCGCTCCGTCATCCATGCCGACTTATGCAAAACACAATTCTGTCTGAAACGTGGAGGTTTAAAATCGAATGTGATATACTTATCTCAATGAATCTGCGGTTTAGCTGGAGGATACAGATGAAAAAAAACTATCGTACATCCGCTCACCCAAAAGGGGATAAAATTATTCCAATGTCTTTTAATGCCAATTTTTTCTTTGAACGGGCCATGAGACAAATTGATCGTAACAATTATACGAAGGCATTAAAGTATTTTTGGAGAACAGTAGATTTTGAACCGAATAATCCGATTCACTTTTTAAATATTGCTGGCTTATTATCGGAAATGGGGCGTTTTCCCGAGTCAAATAATATTTTACTTCATATTGTTGAAAAACTAGATCCAACCCTTACAGAGTGCTATTTTTACCTTGCTAATAATTATGCGCATATGGAAGATATGGAATCTGCATATCGATATATTCAAAACTATATAGAGGCAGAGCCAGATGGTGTGTATATTGAGGAAGCGCTAGAAATGGTTGAGTATTTATCTATGGAGATTGAGCAAATAGAATTTGAGGAAGACGAGGAGCAAAAGGAATTATTACTCCACCATCATCGGATCAAAAGTTTGCTAGAAGAAGGAAAATTTTATGAAGCGATTAAGCAATTTAAACATTTTCTTGAAGAATATCCTGATTTTTTAGCTGCTAGAAACAATTTAGCATTGGCTTATTTTTATATTGGAAATACACATAATGCTATTGAACAAACAAAAATCGTCTTGGAACATGATCATGCGAATATTCATGCCCTTTGTAATTTGGCGATTTTTTATCAACAGACAGATGAATTAGAGCAATTGAAGCAAGTGCTTGAGTTATTAAAGAAGGTTTATCCTATTCACCCAGAACAGCTTTACAAACTTGCAACGACCTTTGCTATTTTAGGAGAACATGAAAAGGTTTTTGAGCATTTTAGCCGATCGATAAATGTTTTTAAACAGCATGACCCTGTTTTACTTCATTATGCTGCAATGGCAGCCTTCAATACGAAGCGATATACCTATGCTCAAAAATGGTGGGAGCAGATTTTAAAAATAGATTCTAAGTCTATGGTTGCAAGGTTTTATTTAGACCTACTTTCTCAGGTTGAAAAACATAAAGTGGAACTGACATTTCCCGTATTCACTTACCACTATGAATTACCATTTGAAGAGTTAATCAATCTGCTTAAACAAGAACCTAAACTTTTAAAACAAGATCCCTTTATTTTATCATCTCTCACATGGGCGATTGAAAATGGCGATGATGAGATAAAGGAAGTCATTTTGCTTGGGCTTGGGCTTTTAGATTGCCATAAAGCTGAAGAAATCTTAAGAGATTTCCTTTTAGATGAACAACAATCTACTTCATTAAAAAAGAAGGCGGTTACTGCTTTAGAGGAAATGAGAGCAAAACCCCCTTATCTAGTCAAAATCAATGGGAAGGTAGTTCAATTTGAACGGCAAACCCCGGATTTTCGGAAGTGGAAACAAAGCTGGCTAGAAGTATTGGAGTGGACTGAAAAATTTATGAAATTAAACTATAGCATTATGGAGGTATATGATGCCAAGATGTTATGGTATGAGTTCATCAGTAAAACTCAGCCCGATACTCCACAAATTAGAAAGGTGAAAGGATGGGTGGCTGCTTTAGAATATCTAGTGGCCATAATTCATCAAAAACCAATCTCTTTTGAAGCCCTTACTATGAAGTATCAAGTGTCCAAACAAACCATATCAAAACACGTTCAAGAATTAAGGGCAATCCTTCAGGTGAGTATTAAAACGAAAGCCCTTAACCAATTGAAAAACGGTTAATACGGGCTTTAAGCCCGTTTTTAACTTCCCTCCGAAAGAAGTCTCCCACTTCTAAATGTGAAGGTGTGCCAGCACCAGTGAAAGTGGGAGATGAATTTCGGTTAGGCGTAGCCTAAAGTTGTCTTTTTTTGCTATGATATAAGTAGAATGGAATCACGATGTTGAGAAGCTTTTGCTTACTCACAACGGGTGGTGCGCCCATTGAAGCGAGGTGATTCGATATGGCAAACAAAGCTTATAAGTTCCGTCTGTACCCAACACAAGAACAAGAGCAATTTCTTGCGAAAACCTTCGGTTGCGTTCGTTTCGTCTACAATAAAATGTTGGCTGAACGAAAGGAAACATATGAGAAGTTCAAGGACGACAAAGAAGCCTTGAAAAAGCAAAAATTCCCGACTCCTGCCAAGTACAAAAAGGAGTTTGCATGGCTCAAAGAAGTCGATAGCCTTGCGTTGGCAAACGCTCAACTGAATTTGCAGAAGGCATACCAAAACTTCTTCTCTGGTCGTGTTGAATTTCCTAAGTTCAAAAGCCGCAAGGCGAGACAGTCCTACACAACCAACGTGGTCAACGGAAAGGATTAGATTTTTCCATGAATGGCTTATTCGTCGATAGCGAAGAAGGTAAGACAGCCAATTACCCTCGTTTCTATCGCCAAGCCTTGGGAAAATTAGCGAAGGAACAGCGTATTCTATCACGCAGAAAGAAAGGCTCTAATCGTTGGCACAAACAGCGTCTGAAAGTAGCGAAGCTACATGAAAGAATTGCGAACCAACGAAAAGACTTTCTACACAAGGAATCACACAAATTAGCGAAACGGTATGACTGCGTGGTTATCGAAGACCTCAACATGAAAGGGATGTCTCAAGCCCTCCATTTTGGCAAAAGTGTCCATGATAATGGCTGGGGCATGTTCACCACCTTTCTCCAATACAAGTTAGAGGAGCAGGGGAAAAAGCTTATCAAAATAGATAAGTGGTTTCCATCATCCAAAACTTGTTCATGTTGCGGTCAAGTAAAGGAGTCTCTATCTCTTTCTGAGCGCATATTCGATTGTGATTGTGGTTTTGTGGCAGATAGAGATTGGAACGCTTCTATCAATATCAAGCGTGAAGGATTGCGACTGTTAGTATAATCATAAATAGAGCATGGAACAGGCTCGATAGCTAAGTAAATTTCGTACCGTTAGGTGCGATTACCTTAGAAGCCTCCACCTCTAAGCGAAACGTAGGTGGCGGGTAGTTCACTTAACATGAATCCCTACAAGAGGAAATCTACATACTTTTCTGGGTTATCTTGCATTTTTCTGGGAAACCTATTTTACAGGGAATATAAAGTAAAGCTATTAGATTTGGATAATAACTACCCTTATACCCCCATGGGTACTCGACAAATAAATAAAAAATCGTTAATATATAAGATGTTCTTCTAATTTAAAATTTTATATTTATATAAATGAGGGAGGTTTAACAAATGAGTGAAGAAAAAGTATATGATGTTGTCATTATTGGTGCTGGGCCTGCAGGTATGACGGCAGCTGTTTATACATCAAGAGCAAATCTTTCCACGGTTATGATTGAACGCGGAATCCCTGGTGGACAAATGGCCAATACAGAAGAAATTGAGAATTACCCTGGGTATGAAAGTATTCTTGGGCCAGATTTATCTAACAAAATGTTAGATCATGCAAAGAAATTCGGTGCTGAGTATGCTTATGGTGATGTGAAAGAAATTGTGGATGGACATCCATACAAAACAGTTAAATTGAGCAATAAAGAAATAAAGACTAAAACAGTGATTATCGCAACTGGTGCTCAACCACGTAAGCTAGGAGTTCCAGGTGAAACCGAATTAGCAGGTCGTGGGGTATCTTATTGTGCAGTCTGTGATGGTGCATTCTTTAAGGGACGTGAATTAGTGGTTGTTGGTGGCGGAGATTCAGCTGTTGAGGAAGCTTTTTATCTTACAAAATTCGCTTCAAAAGTAACGATTGTTCATCGTCGTGATGAATTTAGGGCACAAAAAATTCTCCAAGATCGTGCTTTTAGAAATGAAAAAATCGAATATATTTGGAATTCAACCGTTGAAGAGATTAAAGGGGAAAATCGTGTAGAAGGCGTGCGCATCAAAAATAAAGAGACAGGAGAGGAAATAGACTTTCCTTGCCAAGGAGTCTTTATTTATGTAGGAATGGTGCCACTTACAGAACCATTTAAAAACTTAGGAATTACTAATGAGGCAGGCTATATTTTAACCAATGATGTGATGGAAACAAAAATTCCAGGTATTTTTGCTGCAGGTGATGTAAGAGAAAAAACGCTTCGCCAAGTGGTTACGGCTACAGGGGATGGAAGCATTGCTGCAATGCAAGCACAACACTATATTGATAAATTAAATGATGAGTTAGAAAAGTAAAGATGTAACAAACTTTTAATCCGTTTGTAACATAAGTGAAATATTATGGGATTATACTAAGAATATGAATTGACCCCCTTTTCTATAGATATATATTTTTTAGGCATGGTAAACTTACCATGCCCTTTTTGTGTTACGTTAAAAAAACTGTTAATATAATAGAGGGAATTGTAATTGCAATAGAATTCCCGAAGGGGTTGAAGATTTTGAAACGAGTAACCAATTGTATTTTAAAAAAAGGAAACCAAATTTTAATGCTACAAAAGCCTAAAAGAGGTTGGTGGGTTGTACCTGGTGGAAAGATGGAGCCAAATGAAAGTATTCAGGAAGCGATCAATAGAGAGTTTTACGAAGAGACACATTTACATTTAGAAAACCCTCAATTAAGAGGGGTATTTACCATTGTTATAAAAGATAAAGAAGAGATTGTCGAAGAGTGGATGATGTTTACTTACTATGCAGACCGCTTTTCAGGTGAACTCAATCCTTTTTGTAAGGAAGGAAATCTAGAGTGGAAGCCAATTGAAGAAGTTCTCCAATTACCAAAGGCTCATGGAGATAATATTTACTTAAAGCATATTTTACACTCTAGTGAAATCATAACTGGAAAATTTGTATATACACCTGATTATCAATTAATTTCTTATTCGATTGATCACTTCTTAGAACCAATTAAAGCTTGAGTCATGCATTGACTAAAATCGACGTTCAATTGTATGATGGTCAAAAATAGATAAAGAAATGGTGATGAAAGATGTCAAAGCAAACGATCTTAATCGGAATTGACCTTGGAGGAACAAGCATAAAAATGGGACTTGTTTCCACAGAAGGAGAGCTACTATCCCATCAGGAAATCTCAACAAGAACAAAAGAAGGCGTAAATGCCATCATCGAAGATATGGTTCAATATGCAAAAACCTTAGTTCAAGATCAGGGCTTTGCCCTTGACCAAGTCCAAGGAATAGGAATTGGAATTCCCGGGTTACTAGATATGGAACAAGGAATTGTTCGTTTAGCTCCCAACTTAGGGTGGAAAGATGTGGCCATAAAAAAACAGCTTGAAGAAAAACTGAATATTCCTGTTAAAATTGAAAACGATGCGAATATCGCTGCGCTTGGGGAAGCATGGGTAGGTGCAGGGAAAGGCTATAAACATATCGTAATGGCAACGATCGGTACAGGAATTGGTGGTGGAATCATCATAGACGGAAAGATTCTTCATGGAAAGAAAGGGATGGCTGCTGAGTTGGGACATATTCCTATTTCAGATGAAGGAATCCAGTGTGGATGTGGTAATTATGGCTGTTTAGAAACAGTTTCTTCTGCAACAGGAATGATTCGTAAAGCAAAAGAGGTCGTTACACAAGGAAGACCATCACTCTTAACAGAACAATATGTAGATAAAATGGATGAAATCACGGCGAAAAGTGTGATTGATGCAGCGAAACTTGGTGACCACGAAGCTATGCAAATTGTGAATCGTGCGGGATCTTTATTAGGCAAAGCACTAGCAACGGTTGCTAATTTATTAGACCCAGAAATCATGATTATTGGTGGTGGTGTATCTAGGGCAGGAGATATTTTGTTTAATCCGATTAAACAGGCTTTTCATGAACATGGATTGAAAAATATCATAGATTCTATAGAGATTGTTCCTGCACAGCTTGGAAATGATGCAGGGATGATCGGGGCGGCATCGCTTTTTCGCTTCTTATAGGGAAATTTCGTTTTACAGCGCGCTCCGGTCATCCGAGTCTTTTTCTGATTAAAGAATAAGGAGAAAAAGGGCGAAGCCATACAAAATGTATGGCTTCTTTGTTTGATGTGATTCCTTTTCCTTAAAGTGGGGGCTTTAAGGGACAATTTTAATATACAGGATAATTATGATAAAAGTGTGATAAAGAATTAAAAGTTGGAATAAAATTTTTATAAAAATAAACCTTCCCAAATAGACAAACTTGATTTATAATAAAGCTATGAAAACGTTTGCCTTACACTTTCGTTTAAACTGAGTTTAAATTTTTTTATAGGTTTGTGCAATCGTTTTCCTAGATTACTTATATTTTTTCAGTTCCAATGAAAGCGTTTTTAATAACAAAAGCCTTTAGGCTTTTGTTAAAGAGAATAATGCCTTTTAATATCCTAGGTTCTTAAAAAGCATTATTCAAAAAAACTAAAAAGGATAGGTGGGGTCAAGATGAAAAAGTTTTTAAGTTTAATGCTTGTGTTCGCTCTTGTCCTTTCACTCGCTGCATGTGGCAGCGGTACGAAGGAAGAGCCAACAACAAAACCAGCAGATGATCAGCAAAATCAAGCAGCAACGGAAGAGATTAAACCTGAAGAAGGAGCAAAATTAGTTCTTTGGGAATCTGGCGATAAAGCTGGTGAGTGGGCGAAGTTTGTTGCATCAGAATTTGAAAAGAAATATGGGGTTCCTGTTAAGTATGAAGAGGTAGGCCGTGTAGACGCACCTGGTAAATTAAAAACAGATGGGCCTGCCGGATTAGGAGCAGACGTTTTCGTAGCACCTCATGACCATTTAGGAGAATTGATTTCTGGAGGTTTGATTTTAGAAAACTTCTGGCCAGAAGAATACCAAAATGACTTTATGGATGCAGCGATTACTGGTACAACATCTGATGGAGTATTATATGGATACCCAACAGCGATTCAAACCTATGCATTGTTCTATAATAAAGATTTAGTGAAGAAGATTCCTGAAACTTGGGATGAACTCATTGCACAATCCAAAGAGTTTACAGACCCTAAAGCAAATAAATATGGGTTTATGATGGAAGTTGGTAATTTCTACTTTGTTTATTCTTTAATTGGAGGTTATGATGGATATGTATTTGGTCAAAACAATACAGACCCATCTGATCTTGGTATAAATAGTGAAGGAGCTATTAAAGCAGGTCAATTATTACAACGTATTCATAACGAAATTCTTCCACTTAAAAATGAAGATATGACATATGATGTTAAACAGTCTTTATTTAATGAGGGTAAATTGATGTTTAACATGGATGGTCCATGGGCAGTTGATGCACACCGTCAAGCTGGTGTTAATTTTGGTGTAGCACCACTTCCAAAATTAGACAATGGCAAATACCCAACTTCTTTCTCTGGAATCCAAGCTGCATTTGTAAATGCTTATACAAAATATCCTAATGCTGCTTCTTTATTAGCTAAATTTATGAGCAGTGAAGAAATGTTATTAAAATTCTATGAAATGACTGGTGAATTACCACCACGTAAATCGTTAATTGAAAAACCAGAAATTAAAGATAATGAAATTACAGCTGGGTTCTTAAAACAAGCTGAGAGATCTATTCCAATGCCTAATATCCCAGAAATGCAATCTGTATGGACTCCAGCTGGTGCAGCCTTTGTTACCATTTGGAATGATAATACAGATGTGAAAACTGCATTAGATGCAGCAGTACAACAAATTAAAGAAGGAATTGCAACCCAAAACACGAATAAATAAATTCGCTTAAACTCAAGAGTCAATGTACCATAAAAGGACATTGGCTCTTCAATTAAATGTATTTAGAAAGGTGGCGAAGCAACGATGAATTCGCAAACCAACCAGGCTACCTTCATACCGAAACATGCAAAACGGGGTGCTTGGCTATCTGTTTTATTCATGGGATTAGGACAGATTTATAATAAACAGTATACTAAAGGGATTATGTATGCTTTATTAGAACTTTATGTATTGATTTTTTGGTCAAATTCATTCATTCGAGGAATGTGGGGGATTTATACCTTAGGAGAAACCCCTCAACAACGAGTCCGTGGCCGTATTGTTGTACAAGGAGACCATTCAATCTTTTTAATGATTGAAGGGATTATCTTCTTAATTGTATTATTGTTATTTATTGGTGTTTATTATTTCAATGTGCGAGACGCTTATAAAAATGGAAAACGACGTGATTTGGGATTACCGGTTTTTACTTTCAAACAAAGCATTAGGAATACTTGGGAAAATGGATATGCTTATCTTTTATTAACACCTGCAGTTCTTTTTACGCTTTTTTTAACAATACTACCACTTTTATTCGGGGTATTGATCGCATTTACAAACTACTCCGGACCTTATCATTTACCTCCTAAATCATTAGTTGATTGGGTAGGTTTTAAATCTTTTATTGATCTGTTCAAGATGAAGAGTTGGAGTGGCACATTTTATGGTGTAGCCATCTGGAATGTAATTTGGGCGATTATTGCCACATTTACCACTTATTTTGTTGGTTTAATCTATGCTGTCATGATTAACCACAAAAAGGTAAAGATGAAGCGTTTTTGGAGAACGATCTTTATCTTACCATGGGCAATCCCTCAATTTATTGCAATTTTAATTTTTCGAAACATCTTTAATGGCCAATTTGGTCCATTAAATAAAATGCTAGTTGATATTGGTTTACCGATGATTCCATGGTTATCAGATCCGCTTTGGGCAAAAGTTACCTTGGTTATAGTAAATATATGGTTTGGATTCCCTTATTGGATGGCTTTAATGTCTGGGGTTCTAACTGGGATTGACAAAGAGATGTATGAAGCAGCTGATGTAGATGGAGCATCAGGTTCCCAAAAATTCTGGAAGTTAACAATGCCATTAGTTTTATTTGCAACCGCGCCACTACTCATTATGTCTTTTGCAGGAAACTTTAATAACTTTAACTTAATTTATCTATTAACTAGTGGTGGGCCAGTAAATGTAAACTATAGCTTTGCGGGTTCTACCGATATCTTAATTAGTTGGATCTATAAGTTAACGTTGGAACAAAGTCAATTTAATATGGCCTCTGTTGTTTCAATCTTAATTTTCTTCGTCGTTGCTTCTTTATCAATTTGGAACTTCAGTAGAACTAAAGCATTTAAAGAAGAGGATATGATACAATGATGAAAAATGCGAGACTAAAAGAGCAAATAGTTGTGGCGTTTATCTATCTAATTTTAATTATCACTGCGATTTTCGTTCTTTATCCTATAGTTTGGATAATTATCGGATCGTTAAATCCAGGAGATACATTATTTAGCACTAAATTTATTCCGGATAATTTATCTTTGGTTCATTACAAATACATGTTAACGGAAACAGATTATACAAAATGGTATTTGAATACCTTAAAAATAGCAACTGCAAATATGATTTTATCTACGTTCCTTGTTGTAACAGCGGCATATGCCTTTTCTCGCTTTCGTTTTCCAGGTCGCCGTCAAGGGTTAATGGCGATGTTAGTATTACAAATGTTCCCTGGATTTATGGGAATGATCGCGATTTATATTTTATTACTTCAAGTTGGGCTTTTGGATAATCACTGGGGTTTAATTCTTGTATATGCTGGCGGTTCTATCCCATTTGGTGCTTGGTTGGTGAAAGGCTATTTTGATGGTTTACCTAGAAGCCTTGAAGAGGCGGCTAAGATTGATGGTGCGACACATACCCAGATTTTCTTCAAGGTGATGATGCCGCTATCTTTCCCAATTCTTACCTTTATCGCATTAACTAATTTCATTGGCCCTTGGATGGATTTCATCTTTGCTCGATTGGTGATTCGTTCCAATGAGAACAAGACATTAGCTATTGGATTATTTGAGATGGTAACAGGTCGGGGGAATACAGAATTTACTAATTTTGCAGCTGGTGCCGTTCTTGTTGCGGTTCCTGTAACAATATTGTTCTTATTTTTACAAAAATATATTGTTGAAGGTGTTACAGCTGGGGCAAATAAAGGTTAATCATCATATTGTTTTAACTTAAAATCGTGTTCGAACAAATCGTTTGGGCACGATTTTAGTCTACATTGTATACAAAATGTATTTTACAACACAAGGAAAAAAAGGCAAAATACAATTCCATAGCTGCTTTTAAGGGGGTAATGAATTTGTCTAAACGTTATAAAGTTTTTTTAGCAATTTCAATTTTTATATCGGTAATAGTGATCGGCTTTTCATCTTTAATGTTATGGGTTGGGATGAAAGAGGCAAACCCAAAAAATGCAATAAAACCATCTGATCAATTGGGTAGCGCTTGGCCTAATTCTGTCTTTTACGAGATCTTTGTAAGATCGTTCTATGATTCTGATGGGGATGGAATTGGTGATATTAGAGGAATGACAGAGAAGCTAGATTATTTAAAGGAGCTTGGAGTAGAGGGAATTTGGTTAATGCCGATCAATCCTTCACCTAGTTACCATGGATATGATATCACTGATTATTATGGTATTAATCCAGATTATGGAACAATAGAAGATTTTAAACAATTTATTAAAGAAGCGCATGACCGTAATATTAAGGTCATTATGGATTTGGTTGTGAATCATACAAGCAAAGAACACCCATGGTTTAAGGATGCTCTTTCTTCTAAAGATAGTAAATATCGGAATTGGTATCTTTGGGCTGATGAAAAGACAAACCTTTCTGAACGTGGGGAATGGGGTCAAGAAGTTTGGCATGGAGCTGGAGACAACAAATATTATGGAGTCTTTTGGGAAGGAATGCCTGATTTGAATTTTAACAATCCAGAAGTGCGAAAAGAAATTGAGAAGGTAGGAAAATATTGGCTCACTGAAATAGGTGTAGACGGTTTTCGACTAGATGCTGCAAAACATATCTATCCTGATCAGGAAAAAGAGAAAAATTATGCGTGGTGGCAAGAATTTCGCAAGGAAATGCAACAAGCTAAGCAGGATGTTTTCCTTGTGGGAGAAGTATGGGCACCAGCAACAGTTGTTGCACCTTATTTAAAAGATGGCCTACATTCTGCCTTTGATTTTGATTTATCAAGTAAAATCATTTCTTCTGTTCAAATGGAGGATGATGCAGGGATTGTTACTTATCTCGAACGCGTAAGAAAGTATTACCAAAGTAAATCTAAAGACTATATTGATTCTACTTTCCTTACGAACCATGATATGGATAGAGTGATGAGTCAATTAAATGGAAATGTTGAGCATGCAAAAATGGCAGCCTCTATTCTATTAACCTTACCGGGAACACCTTTCATCTACTATGGTGAAGAAATTGGCATGCAAGGAAAAAAACCAGATGAATATATTCGTGAGCCAATGCAATGGTATAACGCTCAAGAGGGCAAAGGCCAAACTAATTGGGAGAGATCCTTTTATAATACAGGGGAAGATGCACCATCTGTTGAAACCCAATTAAATGATCAGAATTCACTATTAAATCATTATAAAACGATGATCCATTTACGTAGGTCCTATGATGTACTAATCAAAGGGGAAGTAGAAGAAGTTAATGTCAGTGAAAAAGGAATCGTTGCATTTAAACGATCCCTCAATGAAGATTCGATGTTAATGATTCACAATATAAGCAAGGAACCAAAATCCTTAACACTTACGGGAAAAGAAGCTGAATACAAAAAAGCCTTATTCATGAGTGATTCTTCAACAAAGGTAAAGGATAAAGATCATCAAGTAGAGATTGAATTACCTGCATACAGTTCACTGATTTTGGTAAAATGATTCTCTTAGTTTTCAATTGGCGAAAAAAACATTATAATATATAAATTAAGTCGAATTTTTTTTAATTAAGGGATGTGACTCTAAATGGGTGAATCTCGACCTCTTCATTTAATTATTATTACTGGTATGTCAGGTGCTGGGAAAACGGTAGCCATCCAAAGTTTGGAAGATTTGGGTTTTTACTGTGTGGATAATCTACCCCCTGTTTTAATACCTAAGTTTGTTGACTTAATGGTGCAATCAGGTGGAAAAATCAATCGTGCTGCACTGGTGATTGACCTAAGAGGTAGAGAATTTTTCGAAACCTTATCTGATGCACTAGAAGCTTTAGAGCAATCTGATAAACTGTATTATCAAATTTTGTTTTTAGATGCAGATGATAAAACATTGGTCAGAAGGTATAAGGAAACGAGACGCCGCCACCCGCTATCAAATGAATCATCACCAATTGAAGGGATAACGGCTGAACGTAAACTGTTAGACGAGTTAAAGGGGAAAGCAAGTCAAATTATTGATACAAGTCTTTTAAAACCCAGCGAATTAAAAGAGAAAATGATCACAAGATTTTCTGACATTGACCAAAATCGGTTTAGTGTAAACATGATGTCGTTTGGTTTTAAATATGGTGTGCCAATTGATGCTGATCTGATCTTTGACGTTCGTTTTTTAGCAAATCCCCATTATATCGATTCCCTTCGTCCGCAAACAGGTTTAGATCAACCGGTTTATGATTATGTGATGAAGTGGCCTGAAACAAAAGAGTTTTTAAATAAACTGATGGATTTATTAACCTTCCTAGTTCCTAAATACCAACAAGAGGGAAAAAGTCAGGTTGTGATCGGAATTGGCTGTACTGGTGGTAAGCATCGTTCTGTGGCCATCACAGAATACATTGCGAAGTTTTTACAATCCGAATGGCATGTAAGTACAAATCATCGAGACATAGAGAAGGATCGTAAATAGAGGTGTGAAATGGGAGAATTACAACCTAAGGTAGTCGTGATTGGTGGAGGAACCGGCCTATCTGTGATGTTAAGAGGTTTAAAAAAACAAAACTTAGACTTAACAGCAGTCGTAACCGTCGCTGATGATGGAGGAAGTTCTGGAAAGTTAAGATCAGAATTAAATATGCTTCCTCCGGGAGATATTCGTAACGTTTTGATTGCGCTAGCAAATACTGAGCCTTTACTAGAAAAATTATTGCAGCATCGTTTTCAACAAGGTGAGGGGCTAGCTGGACATAGTTTAGGCAATTTATTGATTGCAGCGATGCAAGAAATAACTGGGGATTTTGTATTGGCTATTAAGGAACTAAGTCGTGTTTTAGCTGTAAAAGGACAGGTTTTACCTGCAACCCTGCAAAAGGTCCATTTATCTGCAGAATTAACAGATGGAACTATCATAAATGGGGAATCTAATATACCATTAGCCGCACAAAATCGAGGGATTAAGCGAGTTTTTATCAATCCTACTGATGTAAAACCGTTAGAAGATGCGATATTGGCTATTCAGCAAGCAGATGCTGTCGTCATCGGGCCTGGAAGCTTATATACGAGTGTTATTCCGAATCTTTTGGTTAATGGCATAAAGGAAGAAGTTCTTTCAACGAAAGCTAAAAAAATATATATTTGTAATGTAATGACTCAACCTGGTGAGACAGATCATTATTCTGCCGTTGATCATGTGAATGCGATTGAAGAACATGTTGGCCAAAAATTTATCGATTATGTTATCGTTAATGAAGGGGAAATCTCTGAAGAGATTAAGCAACAATATCGGGCAGAGAATGCAATTCCAGTGGCTTCTGATAAACAACTTCTTACACAAGCAGGTTATCGTGTCGTTGCAGAATCTTTTGTTAATTATCATACCTATTTAAGACATGATGCTGAGAAACTTAGCAAAAGTATTATAAAAATCTTGCATCATCAAATATAACGACGTAATTAAATTGGCAATTGAGGATTCAGGATTGAGGTGGTCACAATGTCCTTTGCCGCCGAAACAAAAAAAGAATTAACCTATGTAAATGGTGAAGATGATTCTTGCATGATTGCTGAACTATCCGCTCTTGTTAGAATGAACGGTAGTGTTCAATTAACGAATCAAAAGGTTGTATTGGATATTTTGACCGAAAATGCTGCAATTGCAAGAAAAATTTATTCGATGATTAAACAAATCTTTCACCTTCATGCTGAATTATTGGTTCGAAAAAAAATGAGATTGAAAAAGAACAACATTTATGTGGTTAGAGTTCCTCAGCAAGTAGAAATGGTGCTAAAAAAGTTAGCGATTGTAGAAGAGGGATTCTCCTTTTATCCCGGTATTAAGCGTGAGATTATCCAAAATGAATGTTGTAAGCGATCTTATTTGCGAGGTGCTTTTCTTGCAGGTGGATCTCTGAATCATCCTGAAAGTGCCTCTTATCATCTAGAGATTTCCTCTAGCTATCAAGAGCATATTGAAGATTTGTGCCAACTAGCGAATGAATTCGACTTAAATGCAAAGTGGATTGAAAGAAAAAAGGGTTATTTTATGTACATTAAAGAAGGGGAGAAAATAACGGAGTTTTTAAATATTATTGGCGCACATCAAGCTTTGTTCAAATTCGAGGATATACGTATTGTAAAAGATATGAGAAATTCCGTAAATCGTCTTGTAAATTGCGAAACAGCCAATTTAAACAAAACAGTTGGTGCAGCAATGAGACAAATAGAGAATATTCGATTGATCGATAAAATAATGGGACTTGAAAACCTTCCCACAAAATTAAAGGAGGTAGCCGAAGTTCGATTACAATATCCAGAATTAAACCTTGCTGAACTGGGATATCTTATTCCTAGTGGAAAAGTAAGTAAGTCAGGAATCAATCATCGTTTAAGAAAAATAGAAGAAATTGCAAATAAACTTAAAGCAGATTTGTAATATTTTTGTAATTCCATGTATAATATAGAAAATGGATCTAATTGGAGGGATTTTTGTGATATCTAAAAAAGTAACAGTTCAATTAAAGACGGGTTTACATGCAAGACCTGCAGCATTATTTGTTCAGGAAGCAAATAAGTTTTCCTCAGATATTTTCGTAGAAAAAGAAGATAAGAAAGTAAATGCAAAAAGTATTATGGGAATTATGAGCTTGGCCATTAACAGTGGTTCAGAAATCACGATTATTGCCGATGGTTCCGATGAAGAGCAAGCTGTAGAAAACTTAGCGACTTTATTAAGTAAAGAAAGCTAAGGTATTAAAAATGTAATGAGCTGTGATGAAATCGTCATAGCTCATTTTTCATATCCATGGGATCCACGAAAGTTTTCGGATTGTGCTTCCAAGGAGGTCATGAAATTGACATAGAATCATAGAAGTCTTACTATACTAATAACCTCAAACTATAAAAAAGGAGACTTGTAAACGTGAATGTTGTAAAAAATATCTCGGAATTGATTGGGAACACTCCAATAGTTAAATTGCAGCATGTTGGAGATGACGATGCCAATATTTTTGTTAAATTAGAATCTTTTAACCCTGGTGGAAGTGTAAAAGATCGGATTGCTCTACAAATGATCGAAGATGCCGAAGCAGAAGGAAAAATCAAACCGGGAGATACGATTATTGAAGCTACCAGTGGGAATACGGGAATTGGTGCAGCAATGGTTGCTGCTGCAAAAGGATATCGTGCTATATTTGTGATGCCAGATACGATGAGTATAGAAAGAAGAAATTTGTTACGCGCGTATGGTGCGAAGTTGGTGCTTACCCCTGGGGCAGAAGGAATGAAAGGGGCCATAACAAAGGCAAACGAATTGGTTAAAAAACATGGGTATTTTCTACTTAGGCAATTTGAAAATCCTTCCAATCCAAAAGCTCATCGATTAAATACTGCCCAAGAAATTTATTCGCAAATGGATGGCAAAATTGATGGGTTTGTTGCTGGGATTGGAACAGGTGGAACCATTACAGGAGTTGGGGAAGTCTTAAAGGAAAAGAATCCAACTATACATATAGTAGCAGTTGAACCAACAGATTCTCCAGTTTTATCTGGAGGAAATCCCGGTCCACATAAGCTTCAAGGGATAGGTGCTGGTTTTATACCTGATACTTTAAATACTGCAATCTATGATGAGATCATTCAAGTGACAACAGAACAAGCCTTTAATACAGCAAGAGAAATAGCACGAACTGAAGGGATCTTGATAGGAATCTCTTCTGGTGCCGCAGTCTATGCAGCAAAACAAGTTGCAAAGCGTCTTGGCAAAGGGAAAAATATCGTTGTGATTGCACCAGACACTGGAGAAAGGTACTTAAGTACACCATTATTTAATTTTGAAAATGAATAGATGAACATAAAAAAAGTGCCACATGAAAATAACCTGTGGCGCTTTCCTCTATCATTTCGGGGTTTGTATATTCCATAAGCAGCGACTTTTGGGAGTGTATTTCTTACCTTATTTTTCATTAAGAGAAATACACGGACAACGGAGCGCGTTGGAATATATAAACCCTTTTACTTTAATTTCGGAATGGTGGTAATGATGTCATCAATTAGACCATATTCTTTGGCTTGTTCAGCAGTTAAGAAATTATCACGGTCTGTATCTCTTTCCACTTTTTTTAGAGGTTGACCTGTACGTTCTGCCAAAATCTCATTTAATTTTTTCTTCATCTCGATGATTCGTTTTGCGTGGATTTCAATATCACTTGCTTGCCCTTGGGTACCACCTAAAGGCTGATGAATCATCACTTCTGCATTTGGTAAAGCATAACGTTTGCCTTTTGCACCTGCAGTTAATAGGAAGGCTCCCATTGATGCTGCCATACCAATGGCTACTGTGGATACGTCTGGTTTAATAAATTGCATCGTATCATAAATAGCCATACCTGCTGTAATCGATCCACCAGGGCTATTGATATATAAATTAATATCTTTTTCAGGATCTTCAGCATTCAAAAACAGAAGTTGGGCAACAACTGAGTTTGCTACCGCATCATCAATTGGACTTCCTAAGAAGATAATTCGATCTTTTAATAATCTGGAATAGATATCGTAGGCTCTTTCCCCACGGTTTGTTTGTTCAATGACATAAGGAATAAAGTAACTCATAATCTAAAGTCCTCCTCTCAATGAATCATTATCAATAAAATATGCTCAACCTATTCATATCATACCTCAATGGTCAAAAAAGGTCAAACAATAAGTTTCAATCATTTTCCTTCACTTAGTTTACCCGTTTTCTGTTAAAATAAACTTAGGTAGTATTTTTGAATACGTTTTTAAAAAAGGAAAATAAAAAAACCTTCCATTGAAGGTTTGAATTAATAATGGTGCACTTAACAGTACTACAATTTTCTTCGAACAATGATGTACAATCGACGTAGTGCGAAGAATTGTCAATGGTGCGCTCGAAGGGACTCGAACCCCCGCAAAACCTGGCTCCGGAGGCCAGTGCTCTATCCAACTGAGCTACGAGCGCAAATGCAAATTATATTATACCTTTATAAAGTAAATAAATCAAGATAGTAGGGGATCATCATGCAACTAGGTTATGGTTTATACCAACAACAAACTCAAAAGTTAATCATGACACCTGAATTGCGTCAAGCGATCACGATCCTGCAATTTCCAGCCATAGAATTAACAGAATATCTACATCAACAAATTGTAGAAAACCCTGTTTTTGATATAGAAGATAAAGAAATGGAACGCTACGAGTTTTTTTACCAAAACAGCCGTAAATCATTTGGTGTTATGAAGGCTGATGAGGAGGAGTTTAATATTTGGGATCGCATTGCGACTCCTACAGCTACTTTAGAAGAATATTTGTTAGAACAAGCGCGCTTTTTAGCGATTGACAATAGACAATTTCACATTTTGAAATTTATTATTGGTAATTTAGATGATTCTGGGTATTTAACAATTCCATTAATTGATTTAGCCAAACAACTTCAAGTAAATCTATCTGAAATTGAACAAGCTCTAACTCTACTCCATTCTTTAGAACCTCTAGGTGTGGGGGCAAGAAATTTACAAGAGAACCTGTTACTCCAATTAAAGAAGATGGATCCGATTGATGAGAAAGCGATTAGAATAGTTAGTCATCATCTAACTGACTTAGGAGAGAAAAGGTTTCAAAAAATCGCACAAGCCCTTGGGATTAGTTTGCTTGAGGTGCAACAATGTGCTGATTTTATTAAAACATTAAATCCTTCACCAGCCTATGGTTTTCAAAATGGAACAGCTCGATATATCCTTCCTGATATTACAATTGAAAAGATAGAGGGGGAATATATCGTCATTGTAAATGATACCTTAGTACCAAGGCTTAAAATTAACTCATACTACAGGCAATACATTCAAACTCATGGGCAAGAAGGAGAAGCAAGTAAATATATATTAGACAAACTTAATGCAGCAGAATGGTTAGTTAAAAGTATTGAACAGAGGCGTAATACTTTATATAAAGTAACAAATGCCATTTTAAAATATCAAAGGCAGTTTTTTGAAACGAAACAGTTAAAACCTTTAACATTAAAAACAATTGCAGAAGAAATTGGTGTCCATGAATCTACAGTAAGTAGAGCTACCAATCAAAAATATGTTCAGACCCCGATTGGTATTTTTGAGCTAAAATATTTCTTTAATACTGGGGTAACAACAAGTAGTGGTGAAGTGACATCCGCTGAAAATGTTAAGAAATTAATAAAGAAAGTGGTCGAGAGGGAAAATAAACAAAAACCACTATCTGACCAAAAAATTGTGGAGTTATTACAACAAGAAGGGATTGAAATTTCAAGAAGGACAGTAGCCAAATATCGGGATGAACTAGGTATCTTGTCTTCTTCAAAACGTAAAAGATTTTGAAAATGGGGTTGCGATTTTATTCATTTCTCGTTATGATTATATAAGGGAAGTGAATTTTTTTTGGAGTCTGCGGGACATAATATGTAAAGGTGGGACTATTTTAGACCAAAGGGGAGTATTCGTCTTGGATTTATTACAACTCCAAATGAAATTAGTACCAGATGTACTTGAAATAATGCAAAAACGTTATAAGGTTCTACATCATATATCCTTGATGCAACCGATAGGAAGACGAAGTTTGTCTCAATCTTTAGGTTTTACTGAACGAATATTGAGAGCCGAAATTGATTTTTTGAAACAACAAGGTTTAATCGATGTAGAAACAAGTGGCATGAAAGTAAGTCAAGAAGGATACGAAGTTCTAGAAGAAGTATCCCCATATATCAAAAATTTATTTGGTCTTTATCAATTGGAACAGCAATTAAAAGAAAAATTGCAGCTTCCTGAAGTGGTTGTTATTTCAGGGAACGCAGATGAAGACGAATTGGTTAAAAAAGAAATGGGAAGAGCTGCTGCTCAGCTTATTCGACAATTGGTAAATGAAAAGGATATTGTGGCTTTAACCGGAGGATCAACAATTGCGGAGGTCGCTTATATGATGCCTGAACAACCGCCATTGCCTTCTGTCTTATTTGTTCCTGCGCGAGGAGGAATGGGAGAGAATCACGAGTACCTAGCAAATACCTTGGTATCGACTATGGCAAAAAAAACCAACGGTTCTTATCGTTTACTCCATGTGCCAGAACAATTAAGTGAAAGTACTTATCATTCTTTAATGAATGAGGATTATGTAAAGGAATTACTCAGTGTTATACGTTCTTCAAGAATGGTTATTCACGGGATAGGGCAAGCTAACACTATGGCAATTCGGCGAAATGTACCAAAGGAAATTCTAGATTTACTAGAAGAAAAACATGCCGTAGGTGAAGCTTTTGGTTATTACTTTGATCAAGAAGGTAAAATTGTCTATAAAATGAAAACCATTGGTCTTACCCTAGATGATCTACAGCATATTCCTCACATGATTGCTGTTGCTGGTGGTAAAAGTAAAGCCAATCCCATTCTTTCTGTACTTAGACATAATTTAAAACCCATTTTAGTAACTGATGAGGGAGCAGCTAGAGAGATTTTACAACAAATATAAGTTGCATTTAAACATTTTAGTTTTTTGCTTGCTTGCTTGCTTGTTTATTTGAAACTTTACTTTTCATCACTTTTGTCGGTGATTAGAAAAGTATTGTTTCTTCATAATAACAATAAAAAACAGAATGAGGAGGAAATATTATGCTTAAAGTAGGTATTAACGGCTTTGGCCGAATCGGAAGAAATGTTTTTAGAGCAGCTCTAAATCATCCTGAAATTGAAATTGTTGCTGTGAACGATTTAACCGATGCAAAGATGCTAGCTCATTTATTAAAGTATGATTCAGTTCACGGTAAACTGGATGCAACCGTCGAAGTCGTTGAAGGTGGCTTTAAAGTAAATGGTAAATTAGTAAAAGTTGTTGCTGAAAGAGATCCAGCGCAATTACCATGGAAAGAGCTTGGAGTAGAATTAGTCGTTGAATCAACTGGACGTTTTACAAATCGTGAAGATGCAGCAAAACATTTAGAAGCAGGCGCTAAAAAAGTGATTATCTCTGCACCAGCAAAAAATGAAGATATCACAATTGTAATGGGAGTTAACGAAGAAAAATATGACCCTGCAAACCACCATGTGATTTCAAATGCTTCTTGTACAACAAACTGTTTAGCACCATTTGCCAAAGTTCTTCATGAGAAATTTGGTATTAAACGCGGTTTAATGACAACTGTACACTCTTATACCAATGACCAACAAATTTTAGACTTACCACATAAGGATTATCGTCGTGCTCGTGCAGCAGCTGAATCGATTATTCCGACAACGACAGGTGCTGCTAAAGCAGTTGCTCTTGTATTACCAGAATTAAAAGGAAAATTAAACGGATTTGCAATGCGTGTACCAACTCCTAACGTCTCTGTTGTTGACTTAGTTGCTGAATTAGATAAGAATGTTACCGTTGAAGAAGTAAACGGAGCATTGAAGGCAGCTGCAGAGGGAGAACTAAAAGGTATTTTACAATACTCCGAAGAACCATTAGTATCGATTGACTATAATCATGATCCACATTCCTCATCTATTGATGCTTTGTCAACCATGGTAATGGAAGGAAACATGGTTAAAGTGGTTTCTTGGTATGATAATGAATGGGGATATTCTAACCGTGTTGTCGATTTAGCTGCATATATTGCAAAAAAAGGTATTTAATCAGAGAAAAGTCAGAGTCAGGTTTTAACAATTAAAGGGGAGAATGATTAAATTCTCCCTTCCTGCATATAGGAGGGATACATATGAACAAAAAGACGGTTCGTGATATCGATCTAAAAGGAAAAAAGGTTTTTTGTCGAGTCGATTTTAATGTCCCATTACAAGATGGTGTGATCACTGATGACACACGTATCCGTGCAGCACTTCCGACGATTCAATATATCATGGAACAAGGTGGTAAAGTAATACTAGCTAGCCATTTAGGCCGTCCAAAAGGTAAAGTAGTAGAGGAAATGCGGCTTACCCCTGTTGCGATAAGGCTTTCTGAACTACTGGGTAAAGAAGTAAAGAAAACTGATGAAGCAGTTGGTGATGATGTAAAAGTTTTGATCAATCAGATGAATGAAGGCGATGTTGTTCTTCTTGAAAATGTCCGTTTTTATCCAGGAGAAGAGAAAAACGACGCTGAATTAGCCAAAGCTTTTGCAGAACTTGCTGATGTCTATGTAAATGATGCGTTTGGTGCAGCACATCGTGCACATGCATCAACTGAAGGAATTGCTAAATATCTTCCAGCAGTGGCAGGATTTTTAATGGAAAAGGAAATCGAGTTTTTAGGTAAGGCTTTATCCAACCCTGAGCGTCCTTTTACAGCCATTATCGGTGGTGCAAAAGTAAAGGACAAAATCGGAGTAATTGAAAATCTATTAGAGAAGGTAGATAACCTAATCATCGGTGGAGGATTAGCTTATACCTTTATCAAATCACAAGGATATGAGATCGGAAAATCTCTATTAGAAGAAGACAAAATAGATTTGGCGAAGTCTTTTATCGAAAAAGCAAAGGAAAATAATGTCCGCTTTTTGATGCCAGTAGACGCAGTTGTTGCTGATGATTTTTCCGAAACAGCAAATACAAAAATCGTGGATATTAAAGAAATTCCGGCTGATTGGGAAGCTCTAGATATTGGTCCAAAAACAGTAGAATTATATCGTGAGGTGATTCTAAATTCCAAATTAGTGGTTTGGAATGGACCAATGGGGGTCTTTGAAATGGATCGATTTGCTAAAGGTACAAATGGAATTGCCCAAGCAATGGCAGATACAAATGCGACGACCATTATCGGTGGTGGTGATTCTGCTGCAGCGATTGAAAAAGCAGGTTTAGCCGATCAAATGACTCATATTTCTACTGGTGGCGGTGCTTCCTTGGAATTTATGGAAGGTAAAGAACTACCAGGTGTTGTAGCATTAAATGATAAGGAATAGGTGATCAAATGCGCACTCCAATTATTGCAGGAAACTGGAAAATGAATAAAAATAGAGCTGAGACGAAATCCTTTATTGAGCAAGTCAAAGATTTCTCTGTTGACGGTGTTGAAGCAGTATTATGTGTGCCCTATACGGATTTAGCTATATTAAAGGATTCTCTTCCAAGTCAAATTAAAATTGGGGCTCAAAACATCCATTGGGCAGACAATGGAGCTTTTACCGGTGAAATTAGCCCTTTGATGCTAAAAGAGTTAGATGTTCAATATGTCATTATCGGTCATTCTGAACGTCGAGAAATGTTTGGTGAAACAGATGAAACGGTAAACAAAAGAGTTCATGCTGCTTATAAGCATGGAATTACACCGATCGTTTGTGTCGGAGAGAAGTTAGAAGAAAGAGAAGCAGGCAAAACAAAAGAAATCGTGAAAGAACAAACGGAAAAAGCTTTAGTTGGACTTTCCTCGGAACAGGTAAAACAACTCGTAATTGCTTATGAGCCAATTTGGGCTATTGGCACAGGAAAGTCTTCTTCAGCAGAAGATGCAAATGAAGTGATTAGCTATATTCGCTCAGTCGTTGCTGATCAATATGATCAACAAGTGGCTAACGAGGTTCGCATACAATATGGGGGAAGTGTGAAACCAGAGAATATAGTCTCTTTTCTGGCTCAATCAGACATTGATGGAGCATTGGTCGGAGGGGCAAGTTTAGAACCTAACTCCTTTATGGCGTTAGTTAAGGGTGCGAAAACAAACGAACAATAGAATGGAGAGTGAACCCGAGATGACTCGACCAAAACCAGTAGCACTTATCATCTTAGATGGGTTTGGACTACGTGATGAAGTTAATGGAAATGCGATAGCTCAAGCAAAAAAACCTAATTTTGATCGATATTGGAGTGAATTCCCACATACTCAACTTGGAGCGAGTGGGTTGTCTGTTGGCTTACCAGATGGGCAGATGGGAAACTCGGAAGTAGGTCATTTAAATATTGGCGCAGGGCGGATCGTATACCAAGAATTAACAAGAGTCACAAAGTCAATTGAAGAAGGTACTTTCTTCCAAAATGAAGTTTTTCTCAATGCAATAAAGCACGTAAAAGAAAAAAACAAAAAGTTGCATTTGTATGGCTTAGTATCTGATGGTGGTGTGCATAGTCACATCGATCATTTATTTGCTCTATTAGAATTAGCAAAAAAGGAAGAGGTAAAGCAAGTTTTTGTTCATGCATTCCTTGATGGACGTGATGTTGCACCAGATAGTGCGATTGAATATATTCGCCAGCTTCAAGAAAAAATGAATGAACTTGGAGTTGGACAAATCGCAACCATTCAAGGGCGCTATTATGCAATGGACCGTGATAAGCGTTGGGAACGAACTGAAAAAGCTTATCGTGCCATGGTTTATGGAGATGGCCCACATTATACAGATCCAATCAAGGCAATTCGCGAGTCCTATGAAAAAAGCGTATTTGATGAATTTGTTATGCCTATAGTCATTGTAGATGATAATGATAAACCAGTAGGATTAATTGAATCAGAAGATGCAGTAATATTCTTTAATTTTAGACCAGACCGTGCGATTCAAATTTCGCAAGTGTTTACGAACAGTGATTTTCGCGGATTTGATCGAGGTCCTAGTTTCCCCAAAGATGTATATTATGTGACTCTTACACATTTTAGTGAGACAGTAGGAGGCTATGTTGCATATAAGCCTACGAACTTGGATGATACCTTTGGAGAAATCGTAAGTCGTGAAGGATTAAAGCAATTACGGATTGCCGAGACTGAAAAGTATCCACATGTCACCTATTTCTTTAGTGGAGGTCGTGAAGCCGAATTTGAAGGTGAGACAAGGATTTTAATTCCTTCACCAAAGGTTGCAACTTATGATTTAAAACCTGAAATGAGTATTTATGAAGTGACTGATGCAGTTGTAAAAGAAATAGAAGCTGAAAACCATGATGTGATCATTCTCAATTTTGCAAACCCAGATATGGTTGGCCATTCAGGCAAGATGGAACCCACCATCAAGGCAATCGAAGCGGTAGATGAGAATTTGGGTAGAGTAGTGGAGGCAATCCTTGCAAAAGGGGGAGTAACCATTGTGATTGCTGACCATGGAAATGCTGATCACATGATTGATGACAAAGGAAATCCAATTACTTCACATACAACAAATCCAGTACCTTTTATCTTAACGAAAAAAGGTGTTGAATTACGTGATGGTGGGGTACTTGCAGATGTAGCACCAACGATGTTAAAGTTATTGGGTATAAAACAGCCTGAGGCGATGACAGGAAAATCAATTATTTTATAGGGAGTGTATGATTGTGACAATTATTGCTGATGTTTATGCACGCGAAGTATTAGATTCACGCGGAAATCCAACGGTAGAAGTTGAAGTGGTATTAGAATCTGGTGCCTTTGGTAGAGCGATTGTTCCTTCAGGTGCATCTACTGGTGCCCATGAGGCGGTAGAATTAAGAGATGGGGACAAAGACCGTTATCTTGGTAAAGGGGTACTTAAAGCCGTTGAAAATGTAAATAACATTATTGCACCTGAGGTTATTGGTATGGATGCGCTTGACCAAGTGGGCATTGATGAATTTCTTATTCAATTAGACGGTACACCTAACAAAGGGAAACTAGGAGCAAATGCAATTCTTGGTGTTTCTTTAGCTGTAGCTAGAGCAGCTGCTGATGCATTAGGGGTTCCTTTATATGCGTACTTAGGTGGATTTAATGCAAAAACCCTTCCTGTACCAATGATGAATATTTTAAATGGTGGTAAACACGCAGATAATAACGTAGATATTCAAGAATTTATGGTTATGCCAGTTGGTGCTGAAAACTTCCGTGAAGCATTACGGATGGGTGCTGAAATTTTTCACAACTTAAAATCAGTATTGAAAGCAAAAGGTTTAAATACTGCAGTTGGTGATGAAGGTGGCTTTGCACCAAACCTTTCATCGAATGAAGAAGCCATTACAACCATTCTTGAAGCGATTCAAAAAGCAGGCTATAAAGCAGGCGAAGATGTTTATCTTGCATTAGACGTGGCTTCAACTGAGATTTACAAAGATGGTAAGTATCATTTGGAAGGGGAAGGTGTCGTAAAAACCACTGACGAAATGATCGACTTCTATGAAGATTTATTAAACAAATACCCAATCATTTCAATCGAAGATGGTCTTGCTGAAGATGATTGGGAAGGGTGGAAGAAGCTTACTGAACGTTTGGGTAAAAGAGTCCAATTGGTTGGCGATGATCTATTTGTTACAAATACCGAACGTTTAGCTAGAGGGATTGAAATGGGAACAAGTAATTCCATTCTTATTAAAGTCAATCAGATTGGGACATTAACTGAAACCTTCGATGCCATTGAGATGGCAAAACGGGCAGGATACACAGCAGTAATTTCTCACCGTTCTGGTGAAACTGAAGATTCCACCATTGCTGATATTGCGGTTGCAACCAATGCAGGTCAAATTAAAACAGGTGCACCTTCCCGTACTGACCGTGTGGCAAAATACAATCAATTACTTCGTATCGAAGATGAATTATCCTACATCAGCCGTTTTGGTGGTAAACAAGCATTTTATAATTTAAAATTTTAATTAAAAAAATTTTAATGAACATTACAACAAGGTAACATCTCAAAGAGTAGCATTTTTCAAGTGCTACTCTTTTTCATTTATATAATGAAAAAATCATTAAAATTTTTACAATGGGAAATACTTCCTTGTGCTAAAATAGAGTAGACAACACATACATACTTAGTTGAGAGGAGAAACACCATGAAAAAACATCTGCTACTTTTTATCCTACTCTTTACCCTGTTTTTGTCTGCCTGCTCTAACAATACGACAGCTCCAGTTCAACCGAAGGAAAATGAGAATTCAACAGTAGAAACGGACAAAGGACAAATAAATAAACAAACAAATCAAGTAACTGAAGAAGAAAATAATCAGGCTAGTAATCAAGGAAAAGGTCAAGAAGTAAATCAACAAACGCAAACTGATCAAAATGTTTATGTCGTCAATCCAAAAACATTTAAAATCCAAGCAAATAAACCAACAGAACAAAAGATCGTTTTACTTACTTTTGACGATGGGCCAGTTGGAGACAATACAATAGAAATATTAAATGTATTAGATAAATATAACGCAAAAGCTATCTGGTTTATTAATGGTTTTAATTACGGGTACAATTATCAACCAAGCCCGAAGAAAGCAGAAAAGTTTAAAAACAATTTATTGGAGATCCAAAAACGCGGTCATCTCATTGGCAACCATACATGGGAACATAATAATTTAAGAAATCTGACTCCAGAACAAACTAGGAATGAGATTGTCAAATTGAATGATTTAATTGTAAGTATTACAGGGGAAAAACCTCAGTACTTCCGAGCACCATTTGGCATTTATTCAGAAGAAACTTATAAGGTGTTAAAAGAAGAGAAGATGCAACCGATGAATTGGAGTGTTGGTTCTTTAGATTGGGAGTTAAAAAATCCTGAAGATGTGGTAAAACAGACAGTTTCGACGATCCATGATGGAGCAAATATCTTAATGCATGATAAAGAGGTCACTGCCAAAGCATTAGATCAAATTTTAAACAAGCTTGAACAAGAAAATTATAAATTTGTTTTGCCAAATCAAGTTGATTTAAATGGTTTGGAATAATAATAGAGAATTGTATTTTGCAAATCTGCTCCGTCATCCATGTCTTTCTTCGAGCCTATAATTGGTCTCGTTTTGTTGTTTTTGGGTTTGCCTACGGTGTATAATCTACGTTTGGTGTATATTTGTTCGAAGCATTCCAAATTAAAAATTCATTTATTCCATTGTCTTTTAAAGCTTTAATTTGTTCTTCAATCTCTTTTTTGCCATAGGATTTATAATTTCCCTTTCCTAGCCATGAAGCAGTAAAATCTTGAATCCAAGGGCGGGAAACAGGTTTCTTATCCCCTAATTTACCTAAAACCTCATTTTCCTTTTTTGTATATTCAGTAACTAATTGGTATGGGTATAAGTCGGGTTTACTAATTCCAAAATAACCTGGTCCCCAATGGGAAGGATAAATCATTGAACTAATCACATCTACATTGCTACTAATTTTACTAAAGTTTTGGCCAATTCCTGGTGCTTCAGGTAGGGTAGCAGAATAGCCAAAAATGTCAACACTTACTTTCACGTTGTAAGGTTCTAATTCTTTCTTTGCATATGTGACAAAATCAGTAACTGCATCTACACGTAATTGAGTAGCTCGCTCACGATCTGTAAACACAGGACCAATTGGTTTTTTACTTTGTAACTCTTTTAATTCTTGTTCCTTTATTGTAATCATTTCATCTAGTTTTTTAATTTCTGTTTCTGTTGCTTGTGTTGTTTTTAATTGGTTTTGTTCTTCAACCAATTGATCATAACCTGCTTGTAATTCTTCTAACTTTTGATTGTAATCTTCAAGTTGTTTTTGATAGTTCTTTTCTATTTCGATAAATTTAGTTGGTTTACGACCTTTGTATTCACCCATTGAATATGTTAGTGTTTTATCGCGTTTTTCAAAGCCTTCAGGGAATCTTACGTAATCAAACTGAATTTCTTGAAAGCCTAATTCAACAGCCATTTTGGCGATTTCAACATTATGTTTCCAAACCTCTTTAAGAAATGGATTGACAAAGGATTCCCCACGACCATTTTTCCATACAGAACCATTATCAATAAAGGATAATTCTGGTTTCATTTTTGCTAGGGTAGAGTCTTTGAAGACAACAATTCTCGCAATAGGGTAAATTTTATGTTCTTCAAGCGTCTTTATTAACTGCTTAGGATCTTTAATAATAGTTTTACTATAAGGTTCAAAAGCTGGATGATCAGGTTTAAATGTAATATTGCCGTAATCATCTTTAATATCAATCACCATGGTATTTAATTCGGTTTTGTCAATTAAAGAGAGTAAGCTAGGGAAACGGGAGCTTCCAGTAGAATGGGCAGTAACATAGATTCCACGAACAGCATCTGGATATTCAAAGGTAAAAGCTGGTTTTGTTGGCTCAGGGGTTGTAGGTTGGTCTATATTTTCACTTTGGTCGGTTCCATTGTTTTGATCATTTTCATCTTTAGTAGTTTGTTCTTGATTTGTATTGCCTTGTTCTTTACTGGTTACTTGTTTTCCTACATCTTTTTTGTCAGAAATAAAGCTAGATGATAAATTACTGGGAGAACAAGAGGTCAATATAAAGATGATAGATAGAAATAACAGGCAAATAGTGGTTTTCGTTTTAGCAAGTTTTTTCATAGACGACTCTCCTCTGGGTATTGTCTAAAGTTGTATGTATTACCTCTGTATTTCCATTGTAAAGTGTAAAGGCAAAAAAACAAAGAGTTATTTTCCATTGGCTGCAATTTTCACGGACTTTTCATTTTTTAGAAAAAGATTGAGTCGAAATGGAAAAATAAGGGATTTATATACAGATAAGTTATAAGTGAAACTTGGATTTATATTATCATTTTTATTATAAAAAAATTTTCATAAAACAATCGACTGATTGAATTTTTTTTGATAATATAAATGTAGTGAAAATAAATTTACTCTCAATCTCACTTAAAGTATAAAAAAATGTATTGAAAAGCGCTTACATTTTTATTATACTAAAATCATAAAGCTACTAAACCGATTTAGTAAATCGATTTATTTAAGGGAGATTACTATGAAGAGAGTAACGATGGCCGATGTAGCCAAGCTTGCTGATGTTTCAAAGAGCACAGTATCTCAGTACTTAAATAAAAGATATGACTATATGGGGGAAGCAACAAAACTGAGGATTGAACAAGCCATTCGTCAGTTAGCTTATCAACCCAATATAGTGGCTCGTAGTTTGAAACAAAAGCGAACCTCAACAATCGGTGTAATTGTTGCGAATATTCTCCATTCTTTTTCGACCCAAGTCATTCGTGCAATTGAGGATACCTGTCATGAAAATGAAATCCATGTGATTGTATGCAATGCAGATGATGATCCGCATAAGGAACAAAATTATATTAACATGTTAAGAGCAAAGCAGGTCGATGGAATAATCATTTTTCCTACAGGCGGAAATATTGATTTGTACCAATCAATGGTTAATGAGCAATATCCTATCGTTTTTGTTGACCGAATTGTGAAAGAAGTTAATGTAGATACAATTTTACTTGACAATGAAAGCGCTTCAATGTTAGCTGTAGAACATTTTGTACTAAATGGTCATCAAAAAATTGGGATTATTACTCCTACTCTTGAAAACAATATAACTCCACGTATTGAGAGAATAAATGGTTACAAGAAAGCGCTTCAAAAGTATAATCTCACAATAAATGAAAGTTATGTTAAGGGGCTGGAGATTGACAGGATTTATTATGGGCTTGAAAAAATGTTTACATTGGAGAAACCGCCTACCGCACTGATTGCCGGGAATGATCGATCCCTTTTGGAGATTCTAAAGTTTGTAAAAGAAAAGGGGTTTAAAATTCCTAAGGATTTGTCGGTTATCGGCATTGATGAAGTTCCGTTTGCTAACATTTTTGACCCTGCAATAACGACAATATCACAACCAACTTTTGAAATGGGCAAGAAAGCTGCTGAAATCCTATTAAAAAGAATTAATACAACAGAGATTGAAAATTCACAGCCACAAATTTATCGTTTTCAGCCAACATTACTGTTAAGAGATTCAACATTAGCTAGAAAAGATAATTATTAACAAAAGATATTGTTCTTTATTTTGTAAAGGGTTACGAAACGGATAATCATCATAACTTAAAGTTTTTTAGTAATAACTAATTACTTACACAAGGGGGAAATTTATCTATGTTTAAGAAGTTATTATCTTTAATGATTGCCTTAGTACTTGTATCATTATCACTTGTAGGTTGTGGGTCTAGTGAAGTAACCAAAACAGCAGATAGTGGTAAAGAGGCTGGGAAAGCAAGGATTATTCGTGCTGGTATTGGTCTTAATGACAAACATCCTCAGTATTTAGCTTTATTAAAAATGAAAGAAATTGTTGAAAAAGAAACAAACGGTTCTATTAAATTTGAAACATATCATAGTAGCCAATTAGGCGACGACCGCGGAATGATGGAAGCGTTACAATTAGGAACTCAAGAAATGACAATTCCGTCTACCGCACCTATTGCAAACTTTGTTCCTGAATTCTCTGTTTTTGATATTCCATTTCTTTTCCCAAGTGAAGAAGTTGCTGACAAAGTTTTACTTGAAAGCGATATCGCAAAAGAATTATTAGATAAGTTACCTGCTCAAGGTATGGTAGGATTAGCTTACTGGGAAAATGGATTCCGTGATTTAACAAATAATAAAGTTCCTGTTGCTAGTGCAAAAGATTTTAAAGATTTAAAGATTCGTACAATGGAAAACCAACTTCATTTGGAAGCATTTAGAGCCTTAGGTGCAAACCCAACTCCAATGGCGTTTGCTGAAGTGTTTACTGCTATGCAACAAGGAACAATTGACGGTCAAGAAAACCCTGTTGCAACAATCTACTTACAAAAGTTTAATGAAGTACAAAAATATCTTTCTACTACTCATCATGTTTATAGTCCATTCGTTGTATTATTGAGCAAAAAGTTCTGGGATGAATCCACTCCAGAAGAACAACAAATCCTTGTTAAAGCTGCTCAAGAAGCTGGAGACTATGAGAGACAATTAGTTCGCGAAGCAAATCAAAAATACCTTGAAGACTTAAAGAAAGCAGGTATGGTTGTAACTGAAGTGACTCCAGAAGATCGTGCAGAAATGAAAGCTATTACTGACCCTGCAGTTGAGAAATTCGCTGATAAAATCGGTAAAGACGTTATTGAAAAAGTAAAAGCTGCTGTAGAAGAAGCTAGTAAGTAATTTTAAGAGTGAAAAATTTAAGGATAGGACGGGAAGCGACCCTTCCCGTCTTTTCTCTAAGATTTGGGTAAGTATACGGATCCTTTTGAAGGGAGGAAAATATCGATGTCAATACTTAAAAAGATTGACCGTTATTTTGAAGAATCAATTGTCGTCGTTTTATTCTCTTTAATGGTCATATTAACATTTGTACAAGTTTTGTCCCGTTTTGTCTTTCATCTATCATTAGGTTGGTCTGAAGAAATATCACGTTATTTATTTGTATGGTTAGTTTATATTTCCGCGGCAATGGCTGCAAAACACCGTCGTCATATTCGTGTTGAAATTATCGATCAATTATTTCCAAGAGCGGTTTCAAAATGGTTTGGTTTACTTTCTGATTTACTATGGATTGCATTTTCATTATTGGTTGCTTATTATGGCTATAATTTAGTTGTGTTGATTTCTGGTCATGGACAATTATCCCCGGCAGTTCAGTTACCAATGGGGTTAGTGTATATAATTATTCCTTTTGGATTTTTCTTAATTGCATTTCGTGTGCTACAAGGAATAGTAGGACGTTTTCGTAGTGATACAGATTTAACAGATGAAGAAAAACTTCAAAGAGCGATAGAGGGGTGAGTATATGTCTGCATCAGTTGTGCTAGGTGTAACGTTAATTATTGGATTATTAATTGGAATTCCAATTGCTTTTTCAATTGGCATTGCGACAGTTGCTGCGTTATTTGTTGGAGGTATTCCGGCATCATTTATTGCCCAGCAATCATTCCTTGCGGTTGATTCATTCCCTCTCATGGCAGTTCCTTACTTTATTTTGGCAGGAGCCTTAATGGAAACGGGTGGATTATCTAAAAGAATTATTAACGTTGCTCAAGAAATGATGGGGAATATTACAGGTGGGTTCGGGATTGTAACAATTTTATCGAGCGCTATTTTTGCTGCAATCTCTGGATCTAGTCCTGCCACTGTAGCAGCAATTGGTTCCATTATGATTCCAGCAATGATCAAAAGAGGTTACAGTAAAGATTTTGCAGCAGCTGTTGCTGGTTCAGGTGGTGGATTGGGAATCGTCATTCCTCCATCTATTCCAATGATTATATATGGTGTTGTGACAGGTGTTTCAATTGGAGATATGTTTTTAGCTGGATTTGTGCCAGGTATTTTCTTAGCAGGATTAATGATTATTTTAATTTATTATACTTCTAAAAAAAGAGGTTATGTTGGTACTGGTGTGAAATTTAGTTTAAGTAGGCTACTAAAAGCTTCAAAAGAAGCCTTTTGGGCGTTAATGGCACCAGTCATAATTCTTGGGGGAATTTATAGTGGTGTATTTACACCAACTGAATCTGCTGTTATTGCAGTTGTTTACGGTTTAATAGTTGGTCTATTTATATATAAAGAGTTAAAATGGAAAGATCTACCTAAAACACTTATTTCATCTGCAATGATTACAGGTTCCGTTATGATTATTCTTGGTACTGCAACGGCATTTGGGAAATTAGTTACCATGTATCAAGTACCTAATCAATTAGCTGATCTAATCTTAGGAATGTCTGATAATAAATATATTATTCTCTTATTAATCACTGCACTCGTATTATTTGTAGGAACATTTATGGAGACTTTGTCGATCATTATTATTTTAGCACCGTTATTTTTGCCAGTGCTTACGCAATTAGGTGTTGATCCTATTCATTTTGGTATTCTACTAGTAGTTGGTGCTGAAATTGGCATGATGACACCACCTCTTGGAGTAAATCTTTTTGTAGCATCAGGTATCTCTGGACTCTCAATTGAACGGGTATCGAAATCAATCTTCCCATTTGTCCTAACTTTAATACTTGGGCTAATCATCATGCTTTTCGTTCCATGGATTTCTTTGGTAATTCCAAACCTATTCTGAAGAATAGTTTTCTTTTATAAATAGACATAATGATAGATATGGGGGACTTTATTTATGAAAAGATTCGATGTAGTAACATTCGGTGAAACAATGGTTCTATTTAACCCTGAACAGATGCTTCCTCTAGAATATAATCATAAATTTATAAAGCAGATTGGGGGAGCCGAATCAAATGTAGCAATTGGTCTACAAAGACTAGGTCACACTGTCGGTTGGTTTAGTAAGCTAGGTAATGATCCTTTTGGTCGCTATATTCAGAAGTTTGTTCGCGGCGAGGGAGTTGATACTTCACGTTGTATTTATACGAACGAGGCACCTACAGGGATATTTTTTAAGGAAAAACGTTCGTCAACTGATATTCGTGTCTTCTATTATCGTAAAAATTCTGCAGCTAGCTTAATAAACTCAACTGATTTAGATGAAGATTATATTGCCAGTGCAAAAATCCTCCACCTAACTGGAATTACTCCTGCCTTAAGTGATTCAAGTCGAGATACTGTTTTTAAGGCAATTGAAATAGCGAAGAAACATAATGTTATCATTTCCTTTGATCCTAACATTCGTCTTAAATTATGGGATAAAGATGAAGCAAAAGAAGTATTAACAAAAATTGCAGCAGCAGCTGATATTATTCTCCCTGGTTTAGATGAGGGAGAGTTATTGACTGGAAAGATTACACCAGAAGAAATTGCAAATGAATTATCTATTGGTAAAGGCAAAACGATCATTATTAAGCTTGGGGAAAAAGGCGCATATTATCAAACAGATGATGAGAAAGGTTATGTAGAAGGCTTTTCAGTAACACAAATTGTTGACCCTGTTGGGGCAGGAGATGGTTTTGCTGCAGGTGTTATTAGTGGTATTTTACGTAATGAACCTCTAGCTCAAGCAGTAAAACGTGGAAATGCTGTTGGTGCTATCGTTGTTGGGGTTAACGGTGATGTAGAAGGTCTTCCTTCTAATGACGAGGTTGAGCAAATGATAAAGGGTCGCACTGATTTACAAGATGTTAAAAGATAAAGAGGTGTATTTATTGTGGAAAAGTTAAAAAATTTACAACGTCTAATGGATTCAGGATTAGTGGCTGTTATTCGTAGACCAAAACCTTCCCAGATTAAATCGATTGCTGCAGCTCTTGTAGAGGGAGGTGTTGGAGCATTAGAGATTACGGTTGACACTCCTGGTGTATTTAGAATGATTGAGCAGATAAAACAGGAATTTGGAGAAAAGGTACTTGTTGGTGCTGGAACCGTACTTGATGCAGAAACTGCAAAAACAGCAATAGATGTAGGTTCAGATTTTATTTTTTCACCAATTATTGATGAAAAAACGATTGAATTGACTATTCGTTATGGGAAAATATCAATTCCAGGTGTAATGACACCAACTGAAATTGTAAAAGCATATCAAGCTGGAGCGGATTTACTTAAAATCTTCCCAGCAAGCTCACTAGGACCGAATTACCTCCGTGAATTAAAAGGACCACTTGGACATATTCCAATGATGCCAACTGGTGGTGTTTCCTTAGATAATGTCGAGCAATTTATCAAAAATGGTGCTGTAGCTGTTGGGGTAGGGGGAACCCTACTAAACAAGCAGGCAATTGCTGAAGAACGGTATGAGGTATTAACAGAAACTGCTGAACAATTCGTCAAACTCATAAAGAAAGCTCGTGGGGAGGAGTAATTTAATGAAAATCACAAAGATGGAAACGTTCCTTGTTCCTCCTCGGTGGTTATTTTTAAAAATCGAGACAGATGAGGGAATCGTAGGTTGGGGAGAGCCAGTAGTTGAAGGTCGAGCAAGTACAGTGAAAGCTGCGGTTGCTGAATTAAGTGACTATTTAATAGGGAAAGATCCACTTAAAATTGAAGACCATTGGACCGTATTGTATCGTGCGGGATTTTACCGTGGTGGCCCTATTCTGATGAGTGCCATTTCTGGTATTGATCAGGCACTTTGGGATATCAAAGGGAAATATCATAATGCTCCTATTTATCAGTTACTAGGGGGTTCTGTTCGCGACTCGATTCGTGTGTATAGTTGGATAGGAGGAGACCGACCAAATGATGTAGCTGAAGCAGCTAGAGCAGCAAAGGAAGCTGGCTTTTCTGCTGTTAAAATGAACGCGACAGAAGAATTACAGTATATTGATTCCTATGAAAAAATCGACCAAGCTGTTGCACGTATTGCCGCAGTCCGTGAAGTTGGGGGCAAAGATTTTGGTGTTGGAATTGATTTCCATGGGCGTGTCCATAAACCAATGGCAAAAATTCTTGCAAAGGAATTAGAACCATACCGTCCAATGTTTATTGAAGAACCTGTTCTAGCAGAAAATCTTGATGCATTACGAGATATTGCGAATCACTCCAATATTCCAATTGCAACAGGGGAAAGAATGTTTTCTCGTTGGGACTATAAGAGAATCCTTGCGGAGGGATATGTTGATATTATTCAGCCTGATCTTTCACATGCAGGAGGAATTACTGAGGTACGTAAGATTGCGACGATGGCAGAAGCGTATGATATTGCATTAGCTCCTCATTGTCCACTCGGTCCAATCGCACTTGCTTCATCTTTACAGGTGGACGCGGTTTCTCATAACGCGTTTATTCAGGAACAGAGCTTAGGCATTCATTATAACAAAGACAACGACTTATTAGATTATATTGTCGATCGTTCTGTTTTCGAATATAAGGATGGGTTTGTAAAAATTCCTGAAAGACCTGGTTTAGGGATTGAAGTAAATGAGGAATACGTAAAGAAGATGGCAGAGGTTGGACACAACTGGAAAAATCCAGTATGGCGACATGCCGATGGAACGGTAGCTGAGTGGTAATAACAGATGAAAATATTTGTTGAGGTCGTATTGCCCGTACTCCTGATTTTCATAGCCGGGTTCGGGTTTCAAAAATGGAAAAAATTAGACATTCGGGCGATTTCAACTTTTGCACTCTATATCTTGATTCCCGGTCTTGTATTTCTAACTTTTTATAAAACGCAACTGAATATCCAATATATGAACATTGTCATTTTTTCTTTTATTCTCATGTTTTTACTTATTTTCATTACGAAAGGATATACCTTAATTCGGAAAACTCCTCGTTCTGTGGAAAGTGGTTTGATTTTATCTACTGCTTTCATGAATTCAGGGAATTACGGTGCACCGATTATTTTGTTTGCATATGGTACGGCTGGATTCCATTATTCGGTTTCTTTATTAGTATTACATGCCATCATGATGAATTTCTTTGGTGTTTATTATGCTGCCAGAGGAAAAGCAGGAATAAAAACAGCAGTAAAATCGGTTTTGGCAATGCCAACCACATATGCAGTAGTGATCGCAATCGGATTTCAATTGTTACATGTTCCAATCGCCCAAAATATATTATCTGCAATTGATTTAGTGGCAGATGCCACGATTCCAGTTGTGATGCTGATTTTAGGTATGCAGCTTGCAGTTATTCAACTAAAGGATTTTCAGTGGGAAAAGGTTACGGTTGGTGTTGTTATTCGACTGTTCTTGTCCCCTTTGATTGCTTATCTCATCGTTCAATTTATGACGATGGATCCTTTACTTGAAAAAGTTTTGGTGATCACATCTGCCATGCCTTCTGCGGTGAACACAGTGATGTATGCTTTACAATTCGATACAGAGCCTGAATTGGTTTCTAGTATCACACTCATTACAACATTACTTAGCATTTTAACCATTTCCCCATTGCTTTATTTATTAGGCTAATGGAGATGAAAATTTTACTTTAAGGAGTTGGAAAAGTTTGAAGAAGTTTAAAGTTGTCGTTACAGATTTTGAGTTTCAAACACTTGAGCCAGAAAAGGAAGTACTCGCTTCTTTAGATGTGGAATTTGTCGCTGTTCAATGTAAGACAGAAGAAGAGGTCATTGAAGCATGTAAAGATGCAGATGGAATTATCAATCAATATGCACCAATCACACGAAAAGTAATTGAAAACCTTGAAAATTGTAAGGTCATTGCTCGCTATGGTGTAGGCGTCAACACAATTGATTTGGATGTGGCTACTGAAAAAGGAATTGTTGTTGGTAACGTAACCGATTATTCCATGGATGAGGTTTCGGATCATGCTTTTGCTTTATTATTGGCACTTGCACGTAAAGTAGTAAAGTTAAATCATGAAGTGAAAAATGGCGTTTGGAATTTCAATTTAGGGAAACCTGTTTTCCGTTTAAGAGGAAGAACATTAGGATTAGTAGGATTAGGTCGAATTCCACAAACCTTAGCAAAGAAAGCCCAAGCATTTGGTTTAAATATCATAGCGTATGATCCATATGTTCCAGTAGAAGTAGCAAAAGGTCTTAACGTTGAGCTTGTTGAATTAAATGATCTCTTTAAACAATCAGATTACATATCGGTCCATGCTCCACTGATGGATAGTACTCGAGGCATGATTAGTGATGAGCAATTTAATCTTGCAAAAAAAGAAGCATTTATTGTAAATACGGCCCGTGGATCTGTTATTGATGAAGCAGCTTTAATTCGTGCATTACAAGAAGGAAAGATTGCGGGAGCAGGATTAGATGTATTAGAATTCGAGCCAATCCAAGAAGATAATCCACTTTTGAAAATGGAAAATGTAATTATTACTCCTCACGTAGCCTGGTACTCGGAGGAGTCTGAAATTGAATTAAAACGTAAGACAGCTCAGAACGTTGCAGATGTATTATCTGGATATTTCCCAACTTATTTAGTCAATCGGGAATTAAGAAATAAGCTAGATCTAAAAGATAAAGAGTAGGGGAAGTGAGGAGAATGGAAAGGAAGTTCTATGGTGTAATCCCTCCGGTGTCAACGATTTTTGATGATTCATTACAGCTTGACCGCCAAGGAATGGGAAGACTTATTGATTTCTTAATCGAATCAGGAGTAAACGGACTATTTTTCTTAGGTAGTGGTGGAGAATTCAGCCAAATGTCTTTTGAGGAGCGTAAAGAAGTTGCTGAATTCGCTACAAACTATGTCAATGGAAGAGTCTCTGTCTTAATTGGAACAGGCGGAACAAATACTCGTGAAACAATAGCATTAAATCAACATGCTAAAGAAATTGGAGCAGACGGTGTTGTTATAATTAACCCTTATTATTGGCCATTAACTGATAGGAATTTATTAGATCATTATGGCGATATAGCAAACAATACAGAGCTTCCAATTCTTCTGTATAATTTCCCAAATTTAACAGGACAGGATCTAACCCCAGAGATCGTTTTAAAGCTAGTTGAAAAATACCCCAATATTGTTGGTATCAAAGAAACCGTAGATACTGCAGGGCATATTCGTGAGATGATATTAAAAGTTAAAACAAAATATCCATACTTCTCAGTCTTGGCTGGTTTTGATGATCATTTATTAAATACCCTTTCACTTGGTGGTGATGGGGCGATTTCGGCTAGTGGAAATTTTGCGCCAGAATTAACTATAGGTATCTACCAAGCCTTTCAAAATAAAGATTTTAAGAAGGCGATTGAATTACATCAAAGATTAGCATTCTTACCGCTAATGTATAAGTTAGATTCCCCTTTTGTGAACGTGGTTAAAGAAGCGACAAAAATGAGAGGAATTGATATTTCTACTTATGTTTTACCGCCTGCTAGACCTTTAAGTGAGGAAAAGAGGCAAGAATTACTAACCATTCTTAAATATGCATCTTTGATTTAATCTATTTGTTTATAACATTCAGAAAAAGGGGTAAAAACATGTTTTGGAGGAGTCGCGATATTTTAGAGGGTCCGGAATGGGCAAATGTAAGAGCTCTTTATAAATCCAGCGGTTTCAGTGACGATGAATTAAAAAAGCCAATTATTGGAATCGTAAATTCTTTTAACTCAATATGCCCGGGACATGCAATTTTAAAACAAATGACTCAGCGGGTGAAAGAGGGGATTTCAGCTGGGGGAGGTATGGCTGTAGAGTTTGGTACAATCGGCGCATGCGATGGTATTGCGATGGGGCATAAGGGAATGAAATATATCCTGCCCACTAGAGAAATGATCGCAAATGATATCGAGGCTATGGTGGAGGCACACAGGCTCGATGGTCTTGTCCTTTTGGGATCATGCGATAAAATTATTCCAGGAATGCTGATTGGTGCAATGCGGGTAAACCTTCCGACAATTTTTGTTAACGGAGGTCCAACATTGCCAGGACATATGGTAGAAGGAAACCCATATGGCGGCGAATTTATCGATCATTCCTTTATTCAGCAGTCAGAAGGCGCCTTGAAGGCCGGAATTATTGATCAAGAACAATTCGACTGGATAGAGAATAATGCTGTTCCAACAATCGGTTCATGCGCAATGCTAGGAACAGCAAACACGATGAGTTGCCTTGCTGAAGCAATGGGAATATCTCTGCCTGGCAGTGCAGCTATTCCCGCCGTATATAGTAGACGTTTGAGTGTAGCCTATGAAAGCGGAAAAACGGTTATGGAACTAATTAAAAAAGATATCCATATCAAAGATATCGTTACCAAAAAAGCAATCGAAAATGCAATTAAAGTAAATTCTGCTATTGGTGGTTCTACAAATACTGTTTTACATCTTTTGGCATTAGCCTATGCAGCAGAGATTGATATGGATATTTTTGAGTTTGGCGAAATCAGTAAAAATATTCCTCACCTTGTAGCAATGATTCCTGCTGGAAAATATACACTTCTAGATTTTTATGAAGCTGGTGGTGTTCAGGCTGTAATGTACGAATTAAAGGAGCAGTTAAATTTAGATTGCCTGACCTGTACAACTAGAACAATTGGGAAAAACTTAAAGACATGTAAAAACTATAACCATGATGTCATCCATACTATCGATCAACCGGCACATATACATGGAGGAATTGCCATTTTAAATGGGAATTTAGCTCCAGATGGTGCAGTTACGAAGCCATCAGCTATCCCCGAAAATGCGCTAAGCTTTACCGGGCCTGCGAGAATCTATGAAAGTGAGCAAGAGGCACTTATAGGAATTAGAAACCGTGAAGTAAAAGAGGGAGAAGTTGTTGTAATACGGAATGAAGGACCTAAAGGCGGACCCGGAATGCCTGAAATGTATAAGGCTATGAAACTTTTGGTAGGAATGAACCTAGGAGATAAAGTATGTGTGATTACAGACGGGAGATTCTCTGGTTCTAATAATGGTTGTTTTGTCGGGCATATTTGCCCAGAAGCCGCAGATAATGGACCAATAGCATATTTAAAAAATGGAGATCTTATTTCTGTAGATGTTAATAAAGGTCGAATTGATGCACTGGATGTAGATTTTAGCGCACGTATGAAATCGGATAAAAGATATAATTTTAATGAAAATGTTACTGGATACTTGTTTCAGTATCGTAATAATGTAGAATCAGCATCAAAGGGTGCAGTTATACCTACAAGAAAATAAAACATCCTTAAGCTATTTACGCTTACATTTTTCCGCATGATAACATGTTTGGCTATATATAATCCAAATTATAGCAATAGCCAAGGTTTCATGCGGATTTTTACTGTTAATGAAATAATTAATGATTTTTAAGATTAGTTCAACCCAAAGTCGCTCAGTTCACATCCGTCATTTCTTATGATAGATTGGGATATGGGTGGAGTGAATGTTCAAGTGATTTAGTGATTTTAGAACGAATGAAATGATGGCTGAAGAGCTAAAGCAGTTGATGTCTAACCTTGGGATAAAATCTTTTATTTTAGATAGATAGACTAATAGAATAGACAATTAGTTTGAATTAATAAAGTGAGATAAGTGTTAACGGGTAGAAGGGAGAAACACAAATGAAAATGTTTATCTTAGGATTTTTATTTAGTTCTATCGCTGGTTATATAGGGTTTAAAAAGCAAGCATTGTCCAAAAGTGGAGTGGTTGGTGCAGTTTTAACTGGAACTACTATTTTTGGTTTTGGGCAACAAATGAGTTGGTATCTTTTACTCATCTTCTTTTTTGTTTCTTCAAGTCTGCTATCCTTCTACCGCAAAAGAGAAAAAGATCCGATCGCAGAAGTTTTTGAAAAAACAGGGAATAGGGATGTATGGCAAGCATTAGCGAATGGGGGATGGGCTGCAATTTTAGCAATCTTAGGCTACTTTTTACAAGATGACTGGATTTATATTGGCTTTGTGGCCACGATTGCCACAGTCAATGCAGACACTTGGGCAACAGAAGTTGGGGTATTAAGTAAAGTAAAACCACGTTTTATTTTAAATGGAAAGAAGGTAGAGAAAGGGACATCTGGAGCGGTTTCTGCATTAGGCGTGGTTGGCTCTATCAGTGGTTCCTTCTTTATTAGTATTATAGCATTGCTCCTCTTATGGATTGAACATCGTTCCTTAGTCATCGGGTCGGTTCCTTTTTTGCTAATTACAGGCTTAAGTGGAGTTGCTGGGGCACTATTTGATAGTGTATTGGGAGCAACTGTTCAAGCACATTATCTCTGTCAAGTATGCGGGAAGGTAACAGAAAAGGAAGAACATTGCCATAAGAAAACTATCCATCACCATGGCTGGCGATGGATGAATAATGATCTGGTCAATTTTGTTAGTTCAGTCTTTGGAAGCGGATTGGCTATCCTTTTATCGATGATAGGAAGATTTTCATAGTTACCTCACCTTTTTTCCCATATTGACGGCGGTTTCTTTTAAGATTGGAACCATTTCCTTCATTTTAGTCAGAGTTAGCCGATTGATTGGACCTGACACTGAAAGGGCTGCAACTAATTTGCCAGAACGGTTAAAAATGGGGACGGAAATCGCGGCTGCCCCTGTTTCTCGTTCTTCAAAACTAGTAGCATAACCATTTTGTTTTATTTTTTCTAGAAGTTGTTTAAAGAGATTGGTGTTTATGCCATACAATGTTTCAAGTTGCTTCAGAAGACTTTCTTTAGTTATTAAATCTTCATAAGCAAGTAGAATTTTACTCGAGGCACCAACGGAAAGAGGCATCCTTGCACCAATTGGGGCAACTCTACGAATCGATTGATTTCCTTCTACTGACTGAATTCTAATCCTCTCATAACCATCTCTAACATATAGACTAATCGTTTCTCCAAGTAAGTCTCTTAATTGCTCCATTTCCGGTAATAAAAGAGTGGCAGGGTCGTTTAATCCCATTAGATTTGAAGAGAGTTCCCAGATTCGATAGCCTAAACGATATTTTTCTGTCTCTGGATTGCGAATTAAAAACCCTTTTTGTTCTAGCGTATGAAGTAATCGAAATACCGTACTTTTATGGAGAGCGATTCGTTTTGCTATTTCAGTTAGACTTAATTCTGTTTCGTCCACAAAACACATAAGAATATCTAATGAACGTTCTACTGCCCGAACCGTTGATTTTTTTTCCGATGGTTGCCCTTCCATTTCGTTCGCTCCAATCACTATCAATTGAGTACTAAGTTTTATAGTATAAAATTTAGTTTTCACTAATAAAAATTATACAGAAACGATATAAAAGCGTAAAGAATATTGGAAAAATAAAAATTATGAAAAAAAAGATATGTCCGAATTGCCAAAAAACATGTATAATATAGTCGATACAGATAGAAAAGAAACTTAGTTTCATACAGTAAAACTAATCTTTTCAAAGTTTAATCAGGGAGGGAAAGCGGTTATGGCAAACCAAGATGTGTTCACTGTTCGTTCCGAATTGCAAGTAGGAGATAAAACGTACAAATACTATTCTCTCAAAGCCCTTGAAGAAAAAGGAATAGGACAGGTATCCAAACTTCCATTTTCCATCAAGGTATTGCTTGAGGCAGCCGTACGTCAAGTTGATGGAAAAGCAATTACAGAAGAACATGTAAGGCAACTAGCAAATTGGGACAAAGGGGCTGGAAAGGATAAAGAAGTTCCATTTAAACCAGCTCGTATTGTATTACAAGATTTTACCGGTGTCCCTGCAGTCGTTGATTTAGCAGCGATGCGCAAAGCGATGGCTGATGTAGGTGGGGATCCTGAAAAAATTAACCCATTAGTACCTGTAGATCTAGTCATTGATCATTCTGTCATGGTAGATCGATTTGGTAGTGAAGATGCATTAGAATACAATATGAACATTGAATTTGAACGTAATGAAGAAAGATATAAATTTTTGCGTTGGGCACAAGATTCATTTGATAATTTCCGAGCTGTACCGCCAGCAACAGGGATCATCCACCAAGTAAACCTTGAGTACTTGGCAAAAGTGGTTCAGACAAAAGAGGAAAATGGTGAAACGATTGTTTTCCCTGACAGTTTAGTGGGTACTGACTCCCATACCACTATGATCGATGGTTTAGGAATCGTTGGTTGGGGTGTTGGCGGTATCGAAGCAGAAGCAGGAATGCTTGGTCAACCCTTATATTTTGTCACTCCAGATGTAATTGGTTTTAAGTTGACAGGTCAATTAGCAGAGGGAGCGACAGCAACCGATTTAGCACTAACTGTTGTCGAAATGCTCCGTAAAAAAGGCGTTGTTGGAAAATTTGTTGAATTCTATGGGGATGGATTAAGTAATATTAGTCTTGCTGACCGTGCAACAGTGGCAAATATGGCTCCTGAATACGGTGCAACTATGGGATTCTTCCCAGTAGATCATGAAACCTTAAATTATCTTAGACTAACAGGCCGTGATGAAGAGTTAATTAATCTTGTTGAGGCCTATTTAAAAGCACAAGGCTTGTTCCGTACTGATGGAATGGAAGACCCAGTTTTTACAGATACGCTTGAACTCGATCTATCTACTGTTGTTCCTAGCTTAGCAGGTCCAAAGCGTCCTCAAGATCGCATTGAGTTGGCTCAGATGAAGGAAGCATGGAATAAAGCGATTCGTAACCCGATTGATAAAGGTGGTTTAGGCCTTTCTGATAGTGACATTGAGAAAACAGTTGAAGTAACTCATCCAAATGGCGAAAAGACTCAGTTGGGCACTGGATCTGTTGTAATCGCTGCCATTACTAGCTGTACCAATACATCTAACCCAAGTGTAATGTTAGGTGCTGGACTTGTTGCCAAAAAAGCTGTTGAACGCGGACTAAGAAAACCAGCTTATGTTAAAAGTTCATTAGCTCCAGGGTCAAGAGTCGTTGCTGACTATTTAAATAATGCTGGAGTAATGGAATCCCTTAAAGCATTAGGTTTTGATATTGTTGGCTATGGTTGTACCACATGTATTGGTAACAGTGGTCCTTTGCCAGATGAAGTAAGTAAAGCAATTGAAGAAAATGACTTAACGGTTGCTTCTGTCCTTTCAGGCAATCGTAACTTTGAAGGACGTGTTCATGCACAAGTAAAAGCAAACTACCTTGCTTCACCACCATTAGTTGTTGCTTATGCGTTAGCTGGAACGGTAGATATTGATTTAACAAAAGATCCAATTGGCTATGATCAAAACAATCAGCCTGTTTATTTAAAAGATATTTGGCCGACAAATCAAGAAATTCAAGAGGCGATCGTTAAATCAATGAATCCAGAAATCTTCCGCAAACAATATAGCTCAGTCTTTACAGCAAATGAGCGTTGGAACAAAATTGAGGTTCCAAAAGGAAAACTTTATGAGTGGGATGAAAGATCGACCTATATTCAAAATCCTCCATTCTTTGAAGGGTTAAGCCCAGAGCTTGACGATATTCAAGAAATTAAAGGAGCAAGAGTACTTGCTTTACTTGGTGATTCTGTGACTACAGACCATATTTCACCTGCAGGGAATATTAAGAAAGATAGTCCTGCTGGTAAGTATTTAATTGAACATGGAGTGGATCCAAAAGACTTTAACTCCTATGGTTCCCGTCGTGGTAATCATGAAGTGATGATGAGAGGTACTTTTGCAAATATCCGTATTCGTAACCAAGTTGCTCCAGGAACAGAAGGAGGAGTAACCAAATATCTACCAAACAATGAAGTGATGTCGATCTATGATGCATCAATGAAGTATCAAGCTTCTGGAATTCCATTGGTCGTTATAGCTGGTAAGGAATATGGTACTGGAAGTTCCCGTGACTGGGCGGCAAAAGGAACGAACCTTTTAGGCGTGAAAGCAGTCATTGCTGAAAGCTTTGAGCGAATTCATCGTAGTAATTTGGTTGGTATGGGTGTATTACCACTTCAATTTGTCGACGGTCAAAGCTGGAAATCCTTAAATCTTAATGGCACAGAAACCTTTGATATTCTTGGTTTAGACAATGATGTAAAACCTGGCCAAATGCTAAAGGTTGTAGGAACACGTGAAGATGGCAGCCAATTTGAATTTGAAGTATTAACTCGTTTAGATAGTGTAGTAGATGTAGAATACTATCGCAATGGTGGGATCCTACAAACTGTGTTACGTCAATTACGTCAATAGTTTTTGGGGAAAACCCAAATTTATACCAAGTAGGGAGGCTGTTTTTGGTCTCCCTATTTTCATCGTCAGAAACCTTGGAATTAAAAATGTCAATCGTCAGTGAAAATGTCACCTTAATTGTTCTATGAAAATGTCATATTCCTTGGTTAATTATTAGCGTATTAGTATATAATATCCACCCACCCTTGACGGCGAGGCTCTGCTCCCTTTGGAAACCCAATACTGACCCTACAGGGGAAAACACCCCTGTAGGGGTGCTCTAACGGGTCAGCATACCAAAGGGAGCCACTTCCCATTATAGGAAATGGTTTGGCCTGACCCAATTTGTCTGTAGCTTCGAACAGTAAAGATATACTCTAAATTCATCCCCTCAGGTAGAGGACGGTAGGCAGACCCAGCTTCCTGGGGTTTAATAGCAAAAGTTTGATTATGTTTTTGGATCAGTTCTGGAAGTACTCGATTGGCCTCTTCCAAAGTGCAAATACCAAGTAATCGAAGTTCGATAACTAAACGGTCTTGAAAAGTACCCCAAAGACGTTCAATACGCCCTTTGGCTTGCGGGGTCATTGCTTTGATATGAGTTATACCGAGTTCAGCCATTACCTTACCAAATTGCG